>VGWZ01000150.1 GCA_016873595.1 Nitrospira sp. | reverse complement strand
GCAATATTGGTTGCATGGTCTGCAATTCGTTCGAGATATTTTGCAATGTAAGTTCTCTTAACCGCTATAGGAATAATCTTTGGATCCTGAATCATGAGGTCTAACATATCGTTAAAGTTCTTGACAGTAAGAGCGTCCACCTCATCATCCCTTCGGATGACTCCATAGGGAAGTTTTGTGCATCCTATTACAAAGGCATCAAGAGAACCTCTCACCATTTCCTGTGCAATTACAGCCATCTTTGGTATGTTAACGTAAGGCTTCAGTAGCGGTTCTTCATTGAGCTCTATCGCCCTTTCAGCAATATTTTCGGCAAGGTCTCCCATCCTTTCAAGGTCTGTCGTTATCTTCATAGCCGTTGTTATGAATCTCAGGTTTCTCGCCATAGGTTGCCTGAGGGCAATGAGTCTTATGGATTCCTCGCCTATCTCTACATCGAGTGCATTGATCAGATGGTCCCTCTTAATAACCTCTTTTGCAAGGTCGCTATCTCTCTCGACAAGGGACTTCACAGAGTCGCTTATAGCCGTTTCGACCATGGAGCCGAGATTCAGAACTTTTTCTCTTAATGCACTTAGCTCCTCATCAAATATAGCCATTATCCAAACCTCCCTGTAATATAATCTTCTGTAAGTTTGTTCTGAGGATTGACAAATAGTGTCTTTGTGTTCCCAAACTCTATTAGTTCTCCCAAGAGAAAAAATCCTGTATAATCTGATACTCTTGCTGCCTGCTGCATGTTATGGGTGACAATAACAATTGTATACTTTTCTTTCAAATTTAAAAAGAGTTCTTCGATGTTCAGGGTAGCGAAGGGATCAAGAGCTGAACAAGGTTCGTCCATAAGCAGGATGCTTGGCTCTACAGCCAGAAGCCTGGCAATACAGAGGCGCTGTTGTTGCTCCAGGGCTAAATTGAGGGCTGACACATCAAGCCTATCTTTCAGTTCTTCCCAGAGGCCAACAGCGGAAAGGGATTTGGCTACTACAGCCTCCATGGCATCTTTTGATGTTTTATATAAGCCATGAACCCTTGGCCCATAGGCTACATTATCGTAGACAGAGAGGGGAAAGGGATTTGGTTTCTGAAAAACCATACCCACTTCTTTTCTTAGCTGGATGAGATTGATGTCTCGGCTGTAAATATCTTTTCCATCAATCAGCGCCCTTCCGGTAATGCGCACTCCTTCAATAAGGTCATTCATGCGGTTCAAACACCTCAGAAGAGTTGACTTCCCGCAACCTGAAGGTCCGATAAGGGCAGTAATTTTTCTCTCTTTTATGGAGAGAGTATTGTTCTTTAAACAGTGGAAATCACCATAGAAAAGATTCAGGTTCTCTACAATTACCTTGCTCAAGGTCAATCTCTCACTTAGCCGAATCTTCCTGATATGTAGTCATCAGTCCGCTTATCTTTAGGGACAGTAAAGATTTCATGTGTGCTACCGTACTCAATCAGTTCACCCATGAGAAGGAAGGCCACATTGTCAGTAGTTCTTGCCACCTGCCAGGTATTGTTGCTGACCAGGACAATAGTATAGCTTTCTTTCAAGCTTTGCAAGGTTTGTTCTATCTTCAATGTAGAAATAGGATCAAGCCCATAGGTTGGCTCATCTAAAAGAATGACCTCGGGTTCCATAGCCAATGTTCTGGCGATGCACAGGCGCTGCTGCTGCCCCCCGGATAACTTCATGGCCGACTCATTAAGTCGATCCTTAACCTCGTCCCAGAGTTGTGCTAATCTCAGGCTCCTCTCCACTAACTCCTCCAGCCTTTTTTTGTCTTTAATGCCATGAAGCCTTGGGCCATAAGCCAGATTTTCAAATATGGAACGTGGCAAGGGCACAGGTTTGTCAAATACCATCCCTACCCTTTTTCTCAATCTATCCACGTTTAGGCCGGGCCGCAAAATGTTCTCCCCATCAAGGAAAACTTCCCCTTCAATGCGAACATGAGGGATAAGGTCACACAAGCGGTTGAAAATCCTCAGGAGCGTTGTCTTGCCGCTTTTGGCTGGCCCCATAATCCCCAGGATGCTGTCGGCTTCAACCATTAGATTGACAGCTGACAGTACCCTTTGATGGTTATAAGAGAAGCTAAGGTCCTTGACCACAATCTTTGCTGCCATGACTTACCTGTTTACACTAACATATTTTTTTGAGAAATTGCCTCGCGAGATAGTAAGCACTGAGGTTAATAAAGAGAATAGAAAGTATCAGAATAGCTGCTGTCCCATATGCATTTGGCATGGATATACCCTCCCTGGCCAGAATATAAAAATGGACAGCCATTGTTCTCCCTGAATCGAAGAATGATTCTGGAAGTCTCAAAGAAGAGCCAACAGTAAAAATAATCACCGCTGTTTCTTCAATACATCTGGCAATTCCTAAGACTATCCCGGTAACAATCCCGGGAAGGGCACTGGGTAAAACCACCTTTGTCACAGTCTGCCATCTGGTTACTCCTAAGGAAAAACTCACCTCCCTCAGTTCATAGGGTACTGCCTTTATGGACTCTTCAGTAGTCCGAATGATCGTTGGCAGAAGCATAATAGACATGGTCATACCTCCGGAGAGGATAGACCATCCCAAGCCAAGGGCCATCACAAAGAAGGCAAACCCAAATAACCCCATGATAATGGAAGGAATACCTGCCAAACATTCAGTTCCAAAACGGATGATGTGGGTAAGCCGGCTCTCTCTGGTATATTCGGTAAGATAGATGGCTGCACCAACCCCCAGGGGCATGGCAATCATGAGAGAGACGAAGATAAGGTATAAGGTACATACAATGGTGGAAAAGATTCCCCCGGAACGTCCCATATCCACTGGGTTTGAAGTCAGAAATTCCAGTGTTATCTGTGGCAGACCTTTGATGGAGATAAAAAAGATGATAAAAAACAATATCCCTATAGTGAAGCCAGTGAGGCTCCAGAGCTGTGCCTTGACAATGCGCTGTAACATTAAAGGGTTTATTCTCTTCGCCATCTTTTTGTGATAATATTTGCCGAGACATTAAAGACCATAATAAAAACGAATAAGACAATACCTGTGGCAAAGAGGGCCGCCCGATGGTCACCTGCTGCATACCCCATTTCCAAGGCTATGTTACTTGTTAAAGTCCGCACCGGGCTTAAAGGGGATTGGGGAAGCCTCAGGGCGTTGCCAGCCACCATGATCACGGCCATGGTCTCCCCAATGGCACGGGCCATTCCCAAGATGATAGCAGTGATAATCCCTGAACGGGCGGCTTTTAAAATAACCATACGGATGGTCTGCCAGTGAGTGGCACCCAGAGCAAGGGAGCCTTCTTTATAACTGTAAGGAACCGCCTTGATAGCATCAATCGATATGCTGGTAATGGTTGGTAAAATCATGATGGCCAGTATGATCGAGGCAGCCAGAAGCGAAAGCCCAGGCCCGCCCAGGTAATCTCTGATCAAAGGGACTAAAAGAACGACTCCCAGAAAACCGTAAACAACTGATGGGATGCCTGCCAGAAGCTCTATCGTTGGTTTTAAGATAACTGTTACTCGCTGAGGAGCGAACTCTGCCAAAGTAATAGCACAGGCTAAGGCCAATGGAACACCTATAATCATTGCCCCTATTGTCACAAATAAGGAGGAAACAATCATTGAAGAGACCCCAAAATGACCTTTGGTAGGAGCCCAGTGGGTACTGAAAAGAAAATTCTTTATCCCTACCTTAAAGATAATAGGCATACCTTCTTTAAAGATAAAGACAGCCATCAAGAGCAGGGCTCCAATAGCTGAGAAAGCCAAAAGCATTAAAGTTTTTTCAATTAACTTTTCCTTCATGCTCTTTTCTATCGAATACCGATCAATCCTTCTCTTTCTAATATTTTCTGTCCTTCAGGGCTCAATACAAATTCTATGAAATCCTTGGCTAACCCATGGGGTGCCACCTTAGTTACAAAGAGAAATGGACGGGTGAGTTTGTATCTTTTTTCTTTTATCGTCCTCAGATTGGGTTCTATCCCATCAATCCTTAAGGCCTTGACCCTCTGGTCCACAATCCCATAAGAGATATATCCAATAGCGTGAGGGTCATGAGCTACAATCTCCCTTACAGAACCATTTGAATCTTCTACTAATGCCTCATCGGAAATAGGGACATTATGCATGACCATATCTTCAAAGGCATTTCTTGTTCCTGAACCTTCCTCACGTGTGACAAAATGTATTCGTCTATGCGACCATCCCAATTCAGACCAATGTCTAATTCTACCAGCAAAGATATCTCTTAACTGGCTAAGGCTCAGGTCTTTGACCTTATTATCTGGATGGACTATAATGGCTATGCCGTCCCAGGCAATAACGATTTCTTTTAGGTCTTTCTCTTCTTTCCTTAACTCACGAGAACTTGTACCAATATCAGCCACGTCCCCTCTCACTGACCTGATGCCAGCAGTTGAACCACCTCCCTGTACATTAATGATTACCCCCCGATGATGCTCCATATAAATCTCAGCCAACTTCTCGACAAAGGGCTGAATAGAGGTTGAGCCAGCAATAGTACAAACTACCCCCTCTTTGGTTGAAAGTCTACAGCCTAAGAGGGCTATAAAAAAGAAGGAAATCAAATAAAGGATTAATAATTTATAATTACTCCTGAATTTTTCTTGTAAATATAAAACCGCTTCCCTCCTTCCATGTCTCTTAAAAATATTACATAAATTGTTTAAATTTTGTTACAGCTTTATTAAGTTTTTGTTAAGAGCTCAGGATTTTAGCAAATCCTTTATACTCTTCTCTGCCACCCCTTTGTGTATCTTTACGCTCCCTATCCTTTCAGGCAGAATGAACTTCAGTTCTCCTGCAACTGCCTTTTTGTCAAGCTGGATGGAGGAGAGGATATTGGTAATATCTATATCTGTGGGCATTTTTGAGGGGAGGCCATATGAGTCGATAAGAGACTTTATCCTTAATACCTTGTTATCATCAATGAACTTGAGCATAGTGGAAAGCCTTGCCTCAATGCACATCCCTATTGCAACTGCCTCTCCATGAAGGTATCTAGTATATCCCGTGACAGTCTCTATTGCATGGCCAA
>VGWZ01000149.1 GCA_016873595.1 Nitrospira sp. | reverse complement strand
ATCGCAATCTCAGATGTATCAGTACCATATACATCTGCATCAGGAATTTTTCTGGCAAGAGCAAGAGCCACACAACCACTGCCGGTGCAGAGATCTAAAATACTTAGTGACGAGTCTTTGTCTTTACTTGTAACTTGTAACTTGTAACTTGTAATTGTTTTTATCGTTTCTTCCACTAATAACTCAGTTTCAGGCCTCGGAATAAGAACACCCTTACCTATTTTTATTTTCAATCCGTAAAACTCTACATATCCGAGGATATAGTGAAGCGGTTCTCTTTTCGACCTACGGATAAGGAAAGCAGTAAGCTGTTCCTCTTGTTCCTCCGAAATAGCAGGATTGTCTTTATAAAGGGCTACTCTATCACTTTTCAGACAATGTGCAACAATGAGCTCTGCTTCTCTGATGGCATTATCAATCCCGAATCTTTCAAGAAATTCTCCTGCACTTCTTACCCAGTCTATTGCATGCATTCTCGCCTCTCTTTATCTGTACCTTCAAAACACAGTATAGTATAAATTTTGCTGAAACTATGCAACATTCACACCTGCAATGAATGCTGTACAATACTGTACATCATGCTGGCCAATGACTTTTCTCTACTCATTTGATATACTTGTAATTGCTAATACAAAGGGGATATCAGAAAGCCATGGATAGAGACAAAACCCTCAGTAAGTTATTTAATTATACTCCTCTTTTTCTCTTATGCTCGTAACCGGTATCGGACAATGCTCTCTTGATTATCTTGCTCTCGTCGATTCCTTTCCTGAAGCTGATACCAAAAAAGAAGTCCTTCAATGGGAAGAGCAAGGCGGGGGTCCTGTTGCTACTGCATTGGTTTCACTTACACGACTCGGAATTAAATGCAGATTTCACGGAATCATCGGTGATGATTTTGCAGGCGAAAAAATAAGACAGTCTCTTATTGATGAACATGTTGATATAAAAGGCATTATAAAAAGGAGTAAAGCTTCTTCACAGATTGCATTTATTGTGATAGAAAAAGATAGTGGCAAGAGGACAATATTCTGGAAAAGACCTTCTGGTGATGAATTAAGACCCGAAGAACTCGGAGCTGATTTTCTTAAACACAGTGTCTTCCTTCTCCTCGACGGTCTTATGAAAGATTCCTCACTCTATGCAGTAAAAAAAGCAAAGGGCATGAACATTCCTGTGATGATCGACGCGGGAAGACTGCGCGAGGGTATGCTGGATATCGCAACATTCTGTGATTATGTAGTCGCATCTGAAGAATTCGCAAAAGACCTCGGATGGAGTGAAAATCCAGAAATATTCTGGAAAAAGTTAAAAAAACTTAGACTCAAAGTCGTCACAATTACCCTTGGTGACAGAGGGAGCATCACATTTTTAAAGGATAAATACTTTTATATTCCAGCCTTTAGAGTTGACACAGTGGATACAACAGGAGCCGGAGATGTCTTTCACGGTGGATATATATTTGGTACTCTACAGGGATGGAATATCATGAATACGGTGAGATTTGCTTCTGCCTGTGCAGCAATGAAATGTACAAAGATAGGAGGAAGGCGTGGAATCCCAAGCCTTGATGAGGTTTTTAGATTCTTGGAAGAAAGAAGGACATTTTGACAGTCAAGAGAGGTCTTTGTTAAGATTCAGTAGAAATATATGGATTCTTACATAAAAAGAAAAATACTAAAAAAACACGGTATATCTTTTGAAGAAGTGGAAGACTATATTGCTATAGAAAAAAAACTTAAGGTCTCTGTTAACGGAAAGGAAATTATAAGTCTCTATTGCACACCCTCAATGATAAAGGAACTGGTTATTGGTTTCTTTCTTAGTGAAGGGATAACTACAAATAAAATTCCACTGAATAAAATGAATATAGTGTATGGTGAAGATTTTAGGGTAGACATCTCTGTTGACGAGGATATTTTTAAAGAAAAGAGGCTTCCCTCTCGATGCCTTGGCGGGGTCACGTTAAATAAAAAAATGAATTTTAAAAAGGTTACAGATGACTTTTCTATTACAGCTGAATTTCTTAAAACAGTTTTTAATGAATTCCATCAGAAATCAGATCTCTTCAAGTTAACGGGTTGTTTTCACAGTGCAGCGCTTTCAGACGGAAAAAGAATTCTTGTATTTGCAGAGGATATCGGCAGACACAATGTAATAGACAAGGTAATAGGACATTCTATTATCAATGATATAACTCTTGCTGGAAAATTGATGTTGGTGAGCTGTCGCCTTTCTTCTGAGATTGTGTCGAAATGTTCGAGATTTGGTATCTCTGTAGTTGCGAGCAGGGCTGCCCCCACAAGTCTTGCGATTGAGATAGCAGAAGCCTGTGGAATAACACTTGTAGGGTTTATGAGAGGAGACCGTATGAATGTTTACACAAACGCTCAGAGGATCATCCTGTAAAATTCTAAATTCGAAATCCTAATCCTGATACATGATGCAAGATGCACGATGCCTGATGTCCTGAATCATGAATCGTGTATCATTACTTTATCCCATATTTCTGCAGTCTATGACGGAACGACCTGAAAGAAAGGTTTAATAATTTTGCTGCATCAATCTTTACACCATCCGCTATTTCGAGTGCCTTGAAAAGATATCCCCTCTCAACATTTCCGATAATCTCATCAATATCAATACCTTTTTCAGTAAGTTCTGGAACCTCTTTCACATCACCTCTGTATCCAGTTCCAGATGGTAACCCTGTTATCTCAGATGGCAGCTCTGCTGGTGTTATATCGCTTTTGTCTGTAAGGAGGACCGTTCGCTCAATAACATTTTCAAGTTCCCTGACATTTCCCTTCCATGAATAGTCCAAGAGAATTCTCATGGACTCAGGTGTAATCCTTAACGGGTTGTGAGATGTTTTGCTCAGAAAATGTTCTGCGAGTAACGGGATATCTTCCTTTCTCTCCCTGAGAGGAGGCATATATACAGGGACTACATTCAGTCTGTAATATAAATCCTCCCTGAATCTCCCCGCTGCTATTTCTTCTTTTATATCCTTATTCGTAGCTGATACAACCCTTACATCAACCTTTATGTCAGTCGTACCACCTACACGTCTGAACGTCCCATTCTCAATAACCCTGAGGAGCTTTGCCTGGAGGTTAATCGGCATCTCTCCTATCTCATCGAGAAAAACACTTCCCCCATCTGCTATCTCGAAGAGTCCCTGCTTGTTGTAGACTGCACCGGTAAAAGCACCTTTCATATGTCCGAAGAGTTCTGACTCGAGGAGTCCTTCAGGAAATGTTGCACAGTTTATGGTCACAAAATTCTTCTCTTTTCTATGGCTGAGGTTATGCAGTGCAGTCGCCACTAATTCTTTACCTGAACCACTTTCACCAATTATCAGGACATTTGAGTTGCTCTGTGCTACCCTGGGAATGAGCTTAAATATCTCTTGCATCTTTGGGCTTCTCCCAATAATATTTTCAAGTGTGTACGATGTCTCTGCTTTTTCCCTTAAAAGTGAGAGTTCTTCTTTCAGCCTCTTCTTCTCAATTGCCTTCTTTACAATTAATCTAATTTCATCTATATTGAATGGCTTATTGATGTAATCATATGCACCTAACTTCATCGCCTCAACAGCTTTTTCTGTTGTCCCGAATGCGGTAATCATAATAACAAGGGTATCAGGAGAGAGAGCATTTGTCTTTTTTAGGAGTTCAAAACCATCAACCTTGGGCATCTTTATGTCTGTAATCACAAGGTCAAAGATGTCTTTGCTTATATATGACAATCCTTCAAGTCCATCAGATGCAGATAGTACATCGTAGTTCTCCCCCTCCAGGAGAATCTTAAGTACCTCTCTCATGCTCTTTTCATCTTCTACTATGAGTATTTTCCCTTTATGTCTTTCCATCTGTCTTTGGTAGTATAACCTTAAATGTGGCACCAACACCAGGGCTGCTGTTCACATGTACCATTCCTTCATGTTCTTCGATTATTCTATACGCTATCGCAAGTCCGAGACCAGTGCCATGTTCCTTGGTAGTAAAAAAGGGATAGAATATTTTTTCGATATCCTTTTCTTTTATCCCGGTTCCAGAATCTTTAAAAGTTATTACAACAGCACTGTCTGAGCTTATTGTAGAGACTATAAGTTCACCACCTTCTGGCATTGCCTCTACCGCATTGAGGCCGAGGTTCCAGAATACCTGTCGCATCTTCAATGGATCTGCATTTACTTCAAGTTTACCGCTATAGCCTTTTTTGATAGAGATGTTGCCTTTGTTCTGCTCCACGTTTCTCAGAATTTCTATGGTTTCATCAAGAATTCCATGCAGCTCGACTCTTTTAAATTCGGGGGGTGCAGGACGTGAATAGGTAAGGAAATCAGTAATGATACAGTTAAGGCGTTCCATCTCTTTCAGGGCAATATCCATGAGTTTCTTTCTTTTGCTATGGGGTATCGTGTCCTCTTTGAGTATTTCTATTGACCCTTTGAGAGAAGCAAGAGGGTTTCTGATCTCATGAGAAATATTAGCTGAAAGTTCTCCGATAGCTGCCCATTTTTCTTTCTGTTTCATCTCTGCTTCAAGTCTTTTCAGTTGAGTGAGATCATGGAATATCCCTATAAATCCTGTATACTTTCCGCTTATATCTCTAAGCGTAGAGATAGTAACCCCAATCATTTTCTGGACACCTTCAACGTTTATTGTCCTCTCCCTGCGGCCAACAACAAATGGAACCTCAAAGAATGGCAACACCTCATCTATCCTTCGGCCCATGATGGAATCCTTCTGAACACCTGTGATTTTTTCAGCAGCGCGGTTGAAAATTAAGACCTTACCGGATATATCTGTGGTAAACAGGCCCCCTGGTAAGCTTTCTATTACTTCTTTGTTAAAAAATTCAAGGTCTCGCAAACTGGTATCTTTTTCCTCAAGTTTTTGAGATGTCTTTTCAAGCCGTGATGAGAGATAACCACTGAGATAAGCAGTAAGATAAAAGGAGATTGTATGGATAAATATGTTATATAGGTAGTCCTTCACCTCCACCACACCAACACTGCTTAGAGGCAATAAATTGTGAAACTGGAGGTTGATAAGCACCCCGTAGAGGATACTGCTGAGTGT
>VGWZ01000148.1 GCA_016873595.1 Nitrospira sp. | reverse complement strand
CTTTCCTATCCCCTCCCGATTGTCCTGTTCATACTTCCAGTTTTATAGCCATCGAGGTCAACGGATATAAATTTATACCCAAAAGATTTTAATGTTTCAGAAATAATCTTTCTTTTTTCAGGCATCAACAATAACTCAATTTCATCCTCTCCAACCTCAATCCTTGCACTCCCATTATGATCTCTTACCCGTATTTCATGAAATCCAAGAGATCTAAGGAAGTCTTCTGCTTTTTCTACACGTCTTAAAGCCTCTTTTGTTATCCTTTGCCCGTAGGGAAACCTCGAAGAAAGACATGGAGAAGATGGCTTATCCCATGTGGGAAGACCAAACTGTCGTGAAAGTTCTCTGACTTCTTTTTTTGAAATCTCTACCTCTATCAACGGGCTCCTCACATTGTATTTTGTCGCAGCTATTCTGCCCGGTCTGAAGTCTGAAGTATCATCAACATTACTGCCATCAAGGACACACCTAAATCCTTCAGAAGATGCGATACCTGAAAGTTTTTTGAACAACTCATCCTTGCAGAAAAAACATCTGTCAGGGGTGTTATTTACAAATTCCTCTAATGAAAGCTCTTCTGTTTTTATAATCCTGTGCTCTACCCCGAATTCTGAGGACATTTTTTTTGCCATGAGAATGTCACCAGAAGGTGTTGTTTCTGAAACTGCTGTTACCGAAAGGGTTTTAATGCCTGAAATCTGCAGTGCCTTCAGAAGAAATGTACTATCAACACCTCCGGAATAAGCAAGTAAAGCGCTCTGCATATCTTTCAGAATTTCTATGAGTTTATCGAATTTATTGTTTTTCATTAATAGTAATTAAGAGCAAGGCAGGGGATAGTCCTGAGAGCGGTTTTTAATTCTGCGTTTAGCAGAATTAACCTCGGAGGCCCCGATGAATATCGGGGTCGAGAATGAGCGACAGGGCTATCCCCTGTTTAACTGCTTTACTCATAACCCATCTCCATCTTTACCATAATCATAGGACTGTAACCTCGTAATTTTCCTGGTGGAGATTGCTGTTTCCCTTTACCGTAACTTTTACATTATATTGGCTCTCTATATCCTCAAGCCCCTGCCGTTCTTCGTCAGAGAGAAGTTCTGCAACAGAAGGATGGGCTGTCACAATAATCCTTTCACCACCGCGTCTTGCAAGTCTCTTTATTTTTCTGAATATCTCATAACAGAGTGTTCGGGGTGACTTGACAAAAGCTTTGCCTTCACAGTACGGACAGGCTTCGCAAAGTACTCTCCCGAGGCTTTCCCTGACACGTTTTCTTGTCATCTGGATAAGCCCGAGGTCCGATATATGGGATATTGTGTTTTTTGCTCTGTCTTTCCTCATTGTCTCAATAAATCCATTAAAAACCCTTTCCCTGTTTTCAAGTTTTTCCATATCAATGAAATCTACAATGATAATTCCGCCGAGATTTCTTAGCCTTATCTGGTAGGAAATCTCCTTGACAGCCTCAAGGTTAGTCTTAAGTATTGTGTCTTCAAGTTCCTCCTTACCAACAAACTTACCAGTATTTACGTCTATGACAGTCATTGCCTCTGTCTGGTCAATCACAATATAGCCGCCTGACTTCAACCAGACTTTTCTGCCAAGTGCCCTCGAAATGTCGAGTTCAATTCCAAATGTATCGAATATAGGTTCTGTCCCTTCATAAAGTTCTATCTTCCCTAAAAGTTTTTCAACGTGGGCCTTTACAAAATCCTTAATACGTTCATGCTCTTCTTCAGAGTCTATCACAAGCCTCTTCACATCCTGGCTCAAAAGGTCTCGTACACTTCTGAATACAAGGTCAAGATCGCTGTAAAGCAGGGAAGGTGCGGTTACTCTGTCTTTTTTCTTCTGAATGGTCTCCCATAATAAAAGAAGAAACTCAAGGTCTTTTTTAAGGTCTTCCTCGGTAGAACCCTCACTTGCTGTCCTTATAATAAGCCCGTAACCTTTTGGTTGTATATCTTCAACTATTTTTTTGAGTCTTGTTCGTTCTGCCTCATCAGAAATCCTCCTTGATATTCCTATATGGTCTACATTCGGCATAAGTACAAGATATCTCCCCGGGAGTGTGACATATGAGGTGAGACGTGCCCCCTTACTGCCGATTGGGTCCTTTGAAGCCTGCACAAGGATTTCCTGTCCTTCCTGGACAAGATCCTCAATGGTGAAGTCTGGTTTCCCTTTTCTTGAAACGAATTCAAGAGAATTGTTCTTTTCTTCTTCATCGAGAAAAGGTGCAAATTCTTCTATACCAGCACGAATGTCGGTCACGTAGAGGAAAGCTGCTTTTTCAAGGCCTATATCAACAAAAGCTGACTGCATACCAGGGAGGATTTTCACAACCTTGCCTTTATATATGTTTCCCACAAGGCTTGCATCGCGCTTCCTTTCAACATAAAACTCAACGACCTGGCCTCCTTCGAGAAGGCCAACCCTTGTCTCTTCACGTGTCACATTTATCAGGATTTCGCTGTCCACTGTAAGCTCCGCTCTGTAGGTGTTACCCATTCATTATCCCTTCCATAAAGGGCAACTCTTGTTATATCGAGTTCCTCTATGGGGACATTAAAGACTTTAGGAAGAAGTTCATTGAGCCTTACCTTTATATCTCCCTGGTCTGCCACTATTACATTTATCATATTTTCTCTTATCATTTTTGCTTCTTCTACCATATCCCTGAGGTTTACTTTATGTTTTTCTCTGGACACCATTATCTCTTCTTCTGATAAAAATTTGTGAATGTGAGATAAATTCCTGCCTTTTATTTCATATTCATACCTTGTGATAAAATTGCTCAGAGATTTTGTATTCTCAGCTATAACTACTATGTCTTTTATATATATCCCTTCGGGGAGTGCACTATTTAGTTTCCTCATGTTTATAACTATATCAAAAGGCGGTATTATTTTCATATCAAAATACTCACTAAGGCCTCCGATGCCCACACCAAGTGGAGGACCAAAAGACACCTCTGGATGTGGGTGAAACCCTTTTGAATACTCAAGGGGGAATTCCGCCCTTCTTAAAGCTCTGAGCAACGTTGTCATGAGTTCAAGATGCGAGAGATATTTCAATCTGCCTGTCTTAGAAAATTCTACTCTTATCTTTAAAGACTTAAAATGTCTTATGTTGAGAGGTTGAGAAGTTCCGAGGTTGAGAAGTTCCGAGGTATTTTCTCCTTTTGTACTTCCAATCTTCCCAATTTCCAAGCTTCTCAGCTTCATTGCGTCTTCTTTACATTCAAGTCCGCAGAGATGACAGGTCTTTCTACAGTCAGGCGTGATATCACCTGACAATGCCTTCTGGTGTTCCTTCCACAGGAATTCTTTTGTCACACCAACATCTATATTTTCCCAGGGAAGTGTGTCTGAACTTTCATACGTTTTTTCAACAATATCTGCTGCATTTATACCCGTGAGATTCATCGCCTTTTCCCATTTCTCGAACTCAAAAACATCTGACCATCCATCAAGCCTGCACCCCAAAGACCACGCTTTCTCGATAAGGAACGAGAGGGCCTCATCACCTCTGGAGAAAGCAGCCTCAAGAAGACTCATCTTCACATCATGACTTTTTACCTTAAAGCCTCTTTTTGCGAGGACATCCTTTAGATAATCTATTTTACTTTTGAGGCGTGCAGTAGGGTTCTGTCCATGCCACTGAAATGGTGTGTGGGGCTTTGGAATAAAGGGAGAGATCCCTATGTTTATATTCACAAACCTATCTGTATACTGCTTTGCTGTTTTAAGTACCTTAATAACCATTTCAGGGATTCTTTCTATATCTTCTTCTGTCTCTGTGGGAAGACCTATCATGAAATAGAGTTTAATATTATGCCAACCTTCATTGAATAGGGTTTTAAGGATCCGTTCATAGTCGTCTTCGGAGAAATCTTTATTGATTACCCTTCTCAGCCTCTCGCTTCCTGCCTCAGGCGCAATGGTAAAACCGGTCTTCCTTACAGCTCGTATCTCTTTGAGGAGATCATGGTTAATAGATGCAACTCTCAGAGATGGAAGTGAAAGGGCGATCTTATTTTTTGAAAATCTTTTGTTAAGTTCCTTTATAACCTGTAAAAGGCAACTGTAGTCTCCCGCACTCAGTGATGTTAATGAAACTTCTTCATAGCCTGTATTTTTCAAAGAGTTCTCCGCGATCGCTAATACCTTTTCAGGGCTTCTCTCACGAACTGGCCTGTAGGTGATACCTGCTTGACAGAATCTGCAGCCTCTCGAACACCCCCTCGAAACTTCTATATTTACTCTATCATGGATGAGTGGGGTGTACGGGATAATCGGATTAACCGGGTAAGGAGCATCATCAAGTGATTTTATTAAACGCCGCCTAATCCTCCCTTGCCCCCTCTTTTCAAGTCCCCCTTTACCCCCCTTTTCTAAGGGGGGGGTGGGGGGATTACAGTGGACATGAGGCACATACATGCCCTCAATCTCAGATAGAACTAAAAGGAGAGATTCCCTTTTGCCATCTCCACCTGTCTTCCATTGGTAAAATGAATCAAGTATGTCCCTTATCGCCTCTTCTCCATCTCCAATCAAGAACGCATCAATAAATGGAGACATCGGTGCCGGGTTGACGGTACACGGCCCGCCAGCAATAACAAGCGGATAACAGTGTGTATTTAATACATTATTTCTTTCTTCAGTTCTGAGTGGGATCCCGCCAAGAAAGAGCATATTAAGAACTGTTGTATATAAGAGTTCATACTGAAGGCTGAAGCCTACAATATCAAAATCTCTCAATGGCCTGTTAGATTCTAAAGATGAAAGGGGTATGCCTTTTGTCTTCATCTCGGCCTCAAGGTCAAGCCATGGAGAGAACACCCTTTCAGCAGATGCATAGGGGATGTCATTGATTATTTTGTAAAGTATCTTAAGTCCGAGATGAGACATCCCAACCTCATAAACATCAGGAAATGCAAGTGCAACTCTTACAGCAGCTTTCTTATGAATGGAATTGATCTCACTATTGATATACCGGCTTGGTTTCAGAAAAGATGAAAGATTCATAGTGAACTTCTTTTCAATCCTCAACATAGCTAAGAATACCACCTCAAAACTTCCTTTGGCAAGAAACGGTTATAT
>VGWZ01000147.1 GCA_016873595.1 Nitrospira sp. | reverse complement strand
GTTAATATTTCACTATGCATCCACATTCAGACTATGTGCCACTCCATCTGCATACAGAATACAGTCTTCTCGATGGGGCGATAAGGATAAAAGAGCTTGTCGAACAGGCTGTCGCGTATAAGATGCCTGCAGTGGCAATCACAGATCACGGGAATCTCTTTGGTGTGGTAGATTTTTACCGGCGCGCGACCAAAGCAGGTCTTAAACCGATAATCGGCTGTGAAGTCTATATCGCACCCGGGTCACGCTTCGAGAAGAGAAACGCTTCTGATGTAGAAGAGGCATCATTCCACTTTATTTTACTTGCGAAAGACAACAGTGGATATAGAAACCTTGTCTCACTTGTCACAAAGGCATATACCGAAGGGTTCTACTATAAACCGAGAATAGATGTGGATCTCCTCACACAATATAGTGGGGGCTTAATCGGACTTACCTCATGCCTTAAAGGAGAAGTTCCTTATTATTTACAGAGGGGAATGATTGATAAAGCAAAGGAGAAGGCACTTGAATACAAACATGTTTTAGGTACGGAAAATTTTTATATAGAGATACAGGATAATGGTCTTTCCGAGCAGGAAAAAGTAAACAGGATGCTTGTCGAACTTGCAAGAGAACTCCATATTGGTGTGGTCGCGACAAACGATTGCCACTACATGAGGAAAGAAGATACAAGGGCACACGATATTTTGCTTTGCATCCAGACAGGGAAGACAATAAAGGACAAAAACCGTCTTCATTTTAACTCAGATGGTTTCTATTTCAAATCACCTGAAGAGATGAAGAATGCATTTAAAGATATTCCTGAGGCAATCCTGAACACAAGGGCAATTGCAGAGAGATGTAATGTTGAATTTAAGTTAGGTGAAACCCTGCTTCCAATATATACACTCGAGAATGGGCAGTCGCAGGATGCACTCCTCAATACACTCGCCTTTGACGGACTGTATCAAAAATTTGGTTTGGAGCCAAAACCAATTTATGCAGAAAGACTCAAAAGAGAGCTCGATATAATAAGAAAGATAGGCTACGCATCATGCTTCCTCATCGTGTGGGATTTTATAAGCTATGCAAAGAAGAAAGGGATTCCTGTTGGCCCGGGAAGAGGCTCTGCAGCAGGAAGTCTTGTATCATACTGCCTTGGCATCACAGATATTGACCCTGTGAAATATACTCTCCTTTTTGAGCGTTTTCTTAACCCGGAAAGGGTGAGCATGCCTGACATTGACGTGGACTTCTGCAAAGACAGGAGGTCAGAGGTTATCTCATACGTTACTGGAAAATATGGGAAAGATCATGTCGCACAGATCATTACATTTGGCACAATGGCTGCAAAGGCAGCAATCAGAGACGTGGGCAGGGCACTTGATTTCCCTTATGCTGAGGTAGACAGAATAGCAAAGCTGGTACCCAATACACCCAACATCACGATTGAGGAGACACTGAAGGTTGAACCACAACTAAAAGCTCTTTACGATACTAACCCGAGGATAAAAGAATTGATAGATATTGCCATACGTCTTGAGGGTCTCTGCAGGCATGCATCAACTCATGCTGCTGGAGTCGTCATCTCTCCAGAACCTCTCACCGATTATACACCTCTTTATAAAAATCCATCTGATGAGAGCATTATAACCCAATTTGACATGGGCGCTATAGAAAAAATCGGTCTATTAAAATTCGACTTTTTAGGGCTCAAGACCCTCACCGTAATAGACAAAACATTGAAGTATATCAAGGGTAATGGTAAAAATTTATTGCTCAAAGATATCTCTTTCGAAGACAAAAAGACATACGAACTTCTCAGTTCCGGACAGACCACAGGTATCTTCCAGCTTGAAAGTGCGGGCATGAGAGACCTCCTTATAAAGATGTCCCCAAACAGATTTGAGGACCTCATCGCAATTGTTGCTCTTTACAGACCTGGCCCTATAGGGAGCGGCATGATAGACGATTTTATAAAAAGGAAAAAAGGTCAGACGCCTGTGAAATATGAGCTCCCACAGTTAAAAGAAATCCTGGATGAGACATACGGCATTATCCTTTACCAGGAGCAGGTCATGAGCATCGCGAACAAGCTCGCAAATTTCACTATGGGGCAGGCTGATATCCTGAGAAAGGCTATGGGCAAGAAACGACCGGAAGAGATGGAGAAACTAAAAGAATCTTTTATTCAGGGTGCCCGGGCAAACGGAATATCGGAAAAGAAAGCAACAAAGATTTTTGATTTGATGGCGTTCTTTGCAGAATATGGGTTTAATAAGTCGCATTCAGCTGCATACGCATACCTTGCCTATCATACTGCTTATTTAAAAGAACACTACCCCGTTGAGTTTATGGCTGCTACCCTGAGTTCTGATATGGACAATACTGACAAGATAGTGAAATCAATAAATGAGTGCCGTGAGATGGGGATCGCGATACTTCCCCCTGATATAAATTTGTCCGGGAAAGAATTCAAGGTGATTGGGAACTCGGTACGTTTTGGCCTTGAGGCAGTTAAAGGGGTTGGATCAGCTGCAATTGAGTCTATCCTCGAATCAAGAAACACGGACGGCCCCTTTATCTCAGTGGCAAATTTTCTCGAAAGAGTAGATACAAGGAAGGTGAACAAAAAGGTTATAGAGGGTCTTGTGAAAGCAGGGGCCTTTGATTCAATCGGTACAACAAGGGCCGGAGCAATAGAGCTTATGAGCAAGATGGTCAATGGAAGCATCAGAGCAAAAGTGTCTGGCCAGCAAAGTATTTTTGGCGACGCACAAGAAAAACCCGCAGAAAGTGGTAAAGAATGGGATGAATCTGAACTCCTCAAACATGAGAAAGAGGCTCTTGGTTTTTATATAACCGGTCATCCACTCACAAAATACAGTAGACAGCTCGAAATGATTCATACGAAAAAGACTTCTGAACTTGAGGAAATCCCTGATGGAGAAGAGGTCCAGATAGGTGGAATACTCAGAAACATAAAAAAGATATATACAAAGTCAAAAGCCGAGATCATGGCATATTGCACACTTGAAGACGCTGACGGGAGCATAGAGGTTATTATCTTCCCTCAACTTTATAGAAACAACCTGCATCTCCTCCAAAAAGATACATTACTCCTTATAAAAGGGACCATGGATAAAACTGAAAAAGGAATAAAAATTGTCTCCTCAGAAATATCAAGGTTAGACGAGCCTGAAAATAACTATAGGGTCGAGATTAACCTCAGGTATCCTTTGTCTGAAAGCATAAACCTTAAGATGATAAGATCTCTACTGTCGAACAGCAAAGGTGACTATTCTCTTTATTTGAGGATATTCCTTAAAGACGCTGTAGCATTAATTGCGACAGGGATAAAGATATCACCTGACAGCGAGACCGTACATAGGATAGAAGAAATAGTCGGGAAGGGAGCGGTCACATTCTCATGATCAAATATTATCTTGAATTCGAAAAACCTATAGAAGAGCTTGAGCTTAAGATAGAGGAACTCAAGCGCATATCAGATGGGAAGGAAATTAATATATCCGGTGAGATAAAAAAACTCGAAAAAAAGACAAAAGAACTCCGTTCTGAAATCTTTTCAACGCTCACACCCTGGCAGAAGACACTCGTTGCACGACATCCTGACAGACCTTATACACTTGACTACATAAACTTGATTGCAACTGATTTTATTGAATTACATGGCGACAGGAGGTTCTCTGATGACCCCTCAATTGTTGGTGGTGTCGCAAAAATAAACGATGTCCCTGTCATGATCATAGGCCACCAGAAAGGGCGGGGAACCAAGGAAAGGATATCCCGTAATTTTGGACAGCCCCATCCAGAGGGATACAGAAAGGCACTCAGGCTGATGAAACTTGCAGAGAAATTTAAAAGACCTGTAATCACCTTCATCGACACACCTGGTGCATATCCTGGTATTGGCGCAGAAGAACGAGGTCAGGCTGAAGCCATTGCAGTAAACCTGATGGAAATGTCAAAGCTCAGGATACCAATAATCTCTATAGTCATTGGAGAAGGTGGAAGCGGAGGAGCCCTCGCGATTAGTGTTGCAGACCGAGTATATATGCTTGAGTATTCAATCTATTCTGTAATATCACCTGAGGGATGTGCAGCAATACTCTGGAAAAAGGATGGTCATCTTGGCACTGAAGACTTTTCAAGGGCAGCAAACGCTCTCAAACTGACCGCCCAGGATCTCCTGAGTTTCAAGATAATAGATGAGATTATTCTTGAACCCCTGGGAGGAGCACACAGAGATCCAGAGGGGACAGCAAAGAAGATATCAGAAACCATTGTAAACGCTCTTGAGGAGCTTAAAACAAAGACCCCTGGAAAACTTATAGAGGAACGATACAAACGTCTCAGAAAAATAGGAATCTTTGAGGAAGGAGCTTAACTGGCGCTTTTTATAATAGAGAGGTCTTAAATAAAAATAAGGGTAAAAGCTGATACAAGGAGAAATCAAGTATAGTAAGTTTAACCTGACATTGAGCCCTATTGACATTATTATTCTTCCCTCATACAAAGGCTCAACCCTGAGGGGAGGGTTTGGGTACGCCTTTAAGCGTGTTGTCTGCGCCATAAGAGACAAAGAATGTATTGACTGCCTTCTCAAAGAAAAATGTGTTTATTCATATGTTTTTGAGACACCTCCACCTTCAGATACAAAAATAATGAGGAAGTATACGTCAGCACCCCATCCTTTTGTCATTGAACCACCAATGGAAAAAAGAAGAGGTTATAAAACCGGAGACGAAATACGATTTGGATTAACCTTGATCGGCAGGGCGATAGACTATCTCCCTTATTTTATTTACACATTTGATGAACTTGGAAGAATCGGGATCGGGAAAGGCAAAGCCAAATATGAATTAAAGACAGTGAAAAGTGTAAAGATGTTAGATGATAGTGTAAAGGCATATGAAACGATCTATGATTCTGATGCAAAAACCCTGAAGTCGTTTGCAATTCAATTCCTTTCTCAACCATCTCTCTCTTATCTCTCACTTTCATCTCGTCACTCATATCTTTCACTGTCTTTCCTTACTCCCACTCGTATCCTCTACAACGGACATCTAACTCTCGACCTTGAATTCCATATCCTTATCAGAAATCTCTTGAGGCGACT
>VGWZ01000146.1 GCA_016873595.1 Nitrospira sp. | reverse complement strand
CTGGATTCCCGTTTTCACGGGAAACCCTGGATTCTCTGGTCAAGCCAGAGAATGACACTTATTGGGTGATTGCATTTTCTTTAGAATACCTTGATTAATATGGTTTTAAATAAATAAATCGCTCAATTTAGGTTAAATATATTTTCACAAGATCTTATGAGAATTGTCTTATGACAAGAAATTTTTTAATAATGTCATTCCAGCTTGTCTGGAATCTTTTTTCATATCAATTAACTGGCACTTTTCTTACGCGAAATTAAGAGGGATTCTGGACAGGCCAGAATGACAGAAGAGAACAAATGAAAGTAGCCGTTTATTACAGCAATGATGATATAAGAATCGAGGAACGTCCAAAGCCTCGTATCGCTGATGGCGAGATTCTGGTAAAAATGAAGGCGTCAGGGATCTGCGGAACCGATGTAATGCAGTGGTACAGGATAAAAAAGGCTCCCTGCGTACTCGGTCATGAGATGGCAGGTGAAATTATAGCAACCGGGAAAGGGGTGCGGAGGTTTAAAAAGGGTGACAGGGTATTTGTCTCTCACCATGTCCCTTGCTACAAATGTTATCACTGTGCTCAAGGCAAGTATACTGCCTGTGAATCGCTTCACACCGGCAATTATAACCCTGGAGGATTCTCAGAATTCATAAGGGTTCCTGAAGAAAATGTACAATACGGAACATTTCTTCTTCCTGAAGAAATAACATTCGCGGATGCAACGATGATCGAACCGCTTGGATGTGCGATTGCCGGACAAAATCAGCTAAGATTGAAAAAAGGTCAGTCTGTCTTGATCATCGGCTCTGGAGTTTCAGGAATTTTGCATATTCAACTGGCAAAAATGAAAAGAGCCAAAGTTATAGCAACAGACATCAATGAGTATAAACTCAAAAAGGCTCTAAAATTTGGTGCTGATCATGTAATGAATGCACGTGAATATTCTGTGGATAAGCTGAAAAGTATAAATGATAATAGATTGGCAGACGTAGTTATTGTATGCGCATCTGCAAAACAGGCAGTGGATAATGCCGTATCTTCTGTTGAGAGAAAAGGAAAGATTCTCTTTTTTGCAGTGCCCCAAAATGAGTTAATACTCCCTTCCCTGAGGCTATGGAGAGACGAGATAACGTTGCTGTTCTCTTATGGAGCAGCCCCTGATGATATTAAAAAGACGATAGTGCTGATTAAAAATAACAGAATTAATGTGAGGGAAATGATCACTCACAGAGTTGCGCTTTCTCATAGTGGTGAAGGATTTAAATTAGCCTCAGAGTCAAAATCTTCCTTAAAGGTTGTCGTGGTTCCTGATAACGACTTTTAAACCTAAAAAAGTCTCACCTCAACAATCTCGCCTTCTTGTACCCCAAGCTTCCTCAACGGAATCACCGCCATTCCATCTGCTTTAATCTGTGTCGTGATAAGACCTGATTTGCCGAGTATGGGTATAGCCCATACCTCTCCGTTCCTTTCTTCAAGGGCAACTCCAATATGTTCCTCTCTCCCTGGACTTGACGAGATATTTTTTGCAATTCTTGCTTTGATAGTATGTTTTTCCTTATTAAATCTATCTTTACTTAATCCTGACAGTCTTTTGAGCACAGACTTAATAAATATCTCGAAACAGACTGTAACGGCTGCGGGATGTCCGGGAAGACCAAAGATAGGAACACCATTTATAATACCACCTATCAAAGGTTTGCCAGGCTTCAATGATACCCCATGAAATACGACCCCTGGTTTTCCCAGATCATTGATTACCTGAGCAGTAACATCTTTTGCACCAACTGAACTACCACCTGTAATTAAAACCATATCCGAGTCTTCTAAAGACTTCTGTACAATATTTCTTATGATAGTGTACTCGTCCTTGAATATGCCTTTTAAAAGAGGGACAGCCCCTTCATTTAAGATTAACCCTGTAAGATTATAAGAATTGATATCTCTTACCTGTCCGGTTTTTATGGGCTGGTCAGGAGGAACTATCTCGTCACCTGTTGAAAGTATCGAACATTTTGGTTTCTCATAAACCCAGATATCAGTAATACCAAGGCCTGCGAGTACCCCTATATCCTGTGGCCTCAATTTATGCCCCTTCTTTAAAATAATCTCGCCTTTCTTTGCATCTTCTCCTGCCTGTATCACATTTTCTCGAGGGGCAACGGGTTTCACAACTTCCATCATCTTTTCATCAATTTTCTGAGTATGTTCGAGCATCACCACTGCATCTGCACCCTTTGGAAGCATTCCACCTGTTGCAATCTTTGCAGCCTCGCCTTTCTTCAGTTCACAATCAGGCTCTTCACCCATCAGTATCTCGTATTGAATATTCAGGTATGCGGGCATTCCTTCTGTGGCACCAAAAGTATCAAAGGCAGCCACTGCAAATCCATCAACTGTGGAACGGGAAAAATTGGGGAGGTCCTCCGGAGAACAGATGTCTCTTGACAAAATCCTTCCGTATGACTCAGATATTTTTAGACTCTTTTCAGGAGGAAGTTTGGGAGAAAGGTTACTGAAAATGAACTCGAGGGCTTTTTCTACAGTGATAACCTCTTCTCTGCCGAGCATATCCCGCATTTTGTTTATTCACTTTTATTAAAAACATTCATTGCTTTTTCAGGTCCATCCACTATAATTGAGGTTACTGCATCTGACGCCCGTTTAATTACTGCTTTTATTAAAGAAATCTCATCCTTTCTGAACTTTCTCAACACATAATCTTCTGCAGCAAGTCTCCTGTCTCTTCCTATCCCTATTTTCAATCTTACAAAATCTTTCGAACTAATGCTTTGTATTATAGATTCAATGCCTTTGTGACCTCCTGATGAACTTTTTCTTCTGATTTTTATTTTACCAATCTCCATGTCGAGGTCATCATGAATAACGATAAGGTTTTCAGGCTGTATACTAAACTTACCTAATATATCTCTGATAACAAAGCCACTTCTGTTCATATAAAGAAGGGGCTCTATGAGCAGAATGTGTTCGCTATCAATTGAGCCCCTTCCTATTTTATACTTCTCTTCTTTTTCCTTAAGGTCTATCCCATATCTGCGTGCAATTTCCTCTGTGACCATAAAGCCGATATTGTGTCTGGTCCTCGAATATCTGCTCCCGGGATTCCCAAGACCTGCGATAACCCACATAAAAATAGTCATTAGTTATCAGTTGTTAGTTGTTCGTTATCAGTTATAATTCTAAAAACTATCAACTAAAAACTAATAACATAATTATGCTTCCTCCTCTTTCTTCCCTTTCTTTATAACTTCTGGCTCTGTAACTTCCGGAGCAACAACCTCAACAGGTGCTGCTACCTCCTCAACAGCAGGAGCTATAACATTCGCGATAACTTCTTGCGGGTCATTAAGAACTTTTATGCCTTCTCCGAGTTTCAGGTCTTTCACATGGAAGGATTGTCCAATCTCAAGACCTGATATATCAATCTTGATGTGGCCCGGTATCTTATCAGGAAGACATTCAACTTCTATCTCTCTGAGCAAGTGCTGGAGTATCCCACCATCTCTCTTCACGCCTATTGACTCTCCAACAGGAGTGACATGTACTGTAACTTTTACCTCCTCTGTAAGCAAGACCTCAAAGAAATCTGCATGGAGCAAATCACCTATAGTGGGATCTAACTGATATTCCTTCATAATGGCAAGCCTATTTGAGCTATCTGTGAATTGAAGGTTCACCATAACCTGCTCACCAGCAGTTGTATTAATAAACTGTGTGAGCTCCTTCTTTAAAATCTTTATAGGAAGAGACTCTCCTCCCCTGTACAGGATTGCGGGGATCATATTCTTCCTCCTCATTGACCGTGCAGCTCCCTTTCCGATCTCTTCCCTCTTCTCTGCATTAATTGTCATACTCTCCATCTTTCCTCCTCTCTATGAGTTGTAGACTATACAAAAAGCGAACTTATTGAAGATTCCTCATGAATCCTCTTTATTGCCTCTCCAAGAAGAGGCGCTATACTCAATACAGTAAGTTTCTTGCACTGCTCTTTTTTGCTATCAAGAGGTATCGTATTTGTGACAATCAATTCCTTTATAATCGATTTATTCACCCCCTCAACTGCAGAACCTGAGAGTACAGCATGTGTACATGCAGCAAAAACCTGTTTTGCACCTTTGTCCTTCAGGGCACCTGCAGCCTGAACAGTTGTACCACCAGTATCAATCATATCATCAAGTATAATAGTATCTTTCTCTTCCACTTCTCCTATCACATTCATCACCTGTGATACGTTCATTACTTCGCGTCTCTTATCAATAATTGCGATAGAGCATTGAAGTCTCTTTGCAAATGCCCTTGCCCTCTCAACACCCCCTGCATCAGGCGAAACAATGACAAGGTTTTTAAGATCATAATTTTTCCGTATATATTCAAGAAGTACGGGTGCTGCGTATAAATTGTCAACAGGGATATTAAAAAATCCCTGGATCTGGCCTACGTGAAGATCCACCGTAAGGAGTCTATTCGTACCTGCTGCGGCTATGATGTCAGCAACAAGTTTTGCAGATATCGGTACTCTCGGTTGAACTTTTCTGTCCTGCCTTGCATATCCATAATAAGGGATAACAGCCGTTATTCTTCCCGCAGATGCCCTCTTCAGCGCATCCACCATAAGAAGAAGTTCCATAATATTGTTATTTACTGGCGTGCAGGTTGGCTGTAAAATAAAAACGTCGGTTCCTCTCGCATTCTCATTTATATGTACCCTAATTTCACCATCACTGAAGGTCGTTACAGTAGCATCTGCGATGGCAATGCCAAGATAGTTTGCAACCTCTTTTGCAAGCTCCTTATGTGCATTACCAGTAAAAAGCTTCATCCCCTCTGGCATTCTACCTCCTCTCTTCTCAGTTATCTAATCATGGCTGGGGCGGGAGGATTCGAACCTCCAGATGGGAGATCCAAAGTCTCCTGACTTGCCGTTTGTCGACGCCCCAATAATACAAGTGTAAAGTTGAAAGTTAATAGTTACGAGTTTAAAAAATCCTCCTAACAATTTTTATTGTGTTTAACTTTTAACTTATAACTTCTAACTTAAACCCAGATTACGTAAGGGTATAATGAAAAGCATTGAAAAATGTCACCCTGAACTCGTTTCAGGGTCTCCTTTCGAGAGATTCTGAA
>VGWZ01000145.1 GCA_016873595.1 Nitrospira sp. | reverse complement strand
TCAGTATCCGGACTCTTGTGACCTACTACATATACATCCTCTCCCATTTTTTCCCTCCCTTTCATAAATTAGTTAAGTTGAAACTCCAAGGCCCAAAGTCCCCTTTTTTCTTTCGAGCCTCTTCTCTTCCACCCTACCAAGGTATTTATCTTTTTTCACCCCCCTTTCTGTCTTTAGATTGGATTCTGTAAATGAGGTTTTTTGTTATATCATTTTAACCTACTTTAGTGGTGTAACTTCAACCCCCTTCTCTGCATGCTTTGCAAAGACCATAGCCACAGTTCTGTAAACCATGTGTGCCATCTTTGAGTATGGGGCATAGGCGAAGAGGAAGAAGACAAATACAAGATGCAGAAAATATGTGAGATATGCCAGAACAGCCACATCAGCCAATCTCAGGCACTGTGCACCCATCCCAGTTACAGCAATAGCAGCCACGACAGTTATAAGAAGCCAGTCAAAATAACTCCCTATGCCTGCTTTTTCCTTATTCCTGCTTCTATTAATTACAGTAAGGGTAATACCTATAAGGAGTGCCAGGGCACCTGCATTTCCAAGCCATTTCATGGGATTAGTTAGAGGATAGGGCGAGTGCCATCCCAATACATAGAGATAAAATACCCCCCATGCAGCTGTAATAGCAAGACCTATAAAACTATAGAGCACTAAAAGATGTGATATCTGCCTTCCCTTTGTTACCACGCACTTTGCAAATCTTCTGTGCAGTAGTATCTCCACTATTATTGCAACGACAGTTGACAGCAAAGCCTTCTTCATTTGCGAGCGGCCAATGCCCCCTGCGGCCATCATACCTGCCCAGCATCTGAAGACCCCGTGGGCTAATATAAGTGCTGCGAAGAGAGATATCGCAATATAAATAACTTCAATGTATATCTCCGGCATAAACTTTGAATATACTATAGCTCCGCCCTCTCCCCTCGGTATGGCAGAGAGATCGAGGTGGCCGAGTGATGCAAGCACAGCAAGAAGGATCGCAACAGGGATTGCGAAAAGGAGGATAAGATACGAGGAGCTGCCCAAAGCCCTGCCTAAAAATCTAGGTACTGAGTAGTTCTGGATTGCCAGTTTCCTGACAGCTCCGATGACCTCCCCTGGCTTTGCCCCTCTTGGACAATATGCGGTGCAATCACTGCAGTGATGGCAAAGCCATATATCAGGATTACTGAAAAGTTTGTCCTTTAACCCCCACTGGGCATAGATCATTTCTTTTCTCGGAAAGGGTTTGTCATCAGGAGATAAATTGCATACAACTGAACAGGTTGCACACTGGAAACACTTTTTAAGGGATTCCCCTCCTGAGGCAATTACATCTTTTACAAAATTCAAATCTGGTTTTATTAATTGATCTGACATCCTTTTACCTCCTAAAACCCTTTATATGGATTGGGACCAAATTCCTTCAATTTTTCAAGAAACTCATCCAATAGTTGTGGTATTTTGTGGTATTCTGAAATTGATACCTGTGTCATTTGTACCCTTCCAGACTCAAGCTTTAATCTGTCCAGTGTTTCTGCAACCTTTGACAGTCTGATTTTTGCCAGGTGGCTTCCTGTAGCCATATGACACTGGTAATCTTCTCCGTATTGACATCCCATGAGAAGGATTCCGTCAATACCTTTTGAAAGGGCATCTGCTACCCACACCAGGTTCATTGACCCTATGCATCTCAATGGAACAATCCTCACAAATGGATTAAATTGAAGGCGACTGATTCCAGCCATATCCAGTGCTGGATAGGCATCATTTTCACAGGCAAAAACGATAGCTCTCGGCTTCTCTTCCTCTTCGGGAACCTCTATATTTTTTACCATACTTCCGATCATGTCAACCGAGTAGTTCTTAAAGCTGATAATCCTTTCAGGACATGCACCAAGACAGATTGCGCATCTCCTGCAACGGGTTGGATTGTAAAGTGGATTTGCCTTCTCGTCTTCATTGATTGCACCGAAGGGACATTCCTCTGTACATCTCTTACACTGCGTACATTTCTGCATAAAGAAGTCTGCATAGGATATATCTCCCACCCTTGGATGCACAGCCTCACCCCTTGATGTTAACTCAATACACTGTATTGCTTTCAGGGCTGCACCCGTAGCATCTTCCTTGCTAAACGTGATATCCATAGGTGCCCTTACAGTACCGGCAGAATACACACCTGTTCTTCGAGTTTCATAGGGAAAACAGATGAAGTTTGAGTCAGGATATCCATGTGCGAGAGAAGGTAACTCTCCTCCCTGCCTGTAGCCAAGGTTCAAGATGTCTGTTTCAATCATCACATAGGGGATAAACTCGTCTCCTGGATTTACGCCAGGAGGTAATATCTCTTCCCCTAATGCAGTGACTGGAACCATGCCTGTGGCAAGAACAACAAGGTCAACATCAACATTGATTTTTTCACCAATGAGAGTATTTTCTACATTAACTATTAGGTTTTGATTCTCACCTTCTGTAATACCTTTCACTTCTCCTTTTGTTAAGAATACTCCTGGATCATTCTGCATGCTCTTATAGAAATATTCATAATGCCCAGGCGTTCTTATGTCTTTATAAAAAATAAAGACCTTTGCATCAGGGTCTTGGTTTCTCACATATTTTGCCTGTTTGAGAGACTCAACACAGCACGTTGCTGAACAGTATGGCAGATAGTTCTCATCCCGCTGTCCCGCACACTGGATAAACGCAACGCTCTTTGCAGGTTTTCCATCTGAAGGCCGTGTAATTGTTCCCTTTAAGGCCATCTCCTCCATCATGTAGTTTGTCACAACATTTGGATATTGACCAAACCCAAGATGGGTAATTTTTGTTGCATCATAGGGGATAGTACCAGCAGCTTCAACTATTGCTCCTGCTCTAAAAGTCTCAACACTCCCGTTTCTTTTTACAGTAACATCATAAATACCAGGAGCGCCATCAATCTTTTCTACTAAAGCAGATGTGAATATTTTAATTTTCGGATTCTGCTGAACTTCTTTGATCAGGCTATGAATCTCTGGATCTTCCAGATCTTCGTAAGGAGGTTTCGTAGGGGCTTGTTTATAAATCTTAGTCATCCAGCCACCGAGAGACTCATTCTTTTCTACCAAAAAGACATCATAACCTGCCTTGGCTGCTTCATTGGCAGCAGTAAGTCCGGCAATGCCACCACCAACAACCAATACGTTTTTAGAGAGATCTTCTACCTTATACGGCTCTGGAGCTTCCATCTTCTGCATTTTTAAAATACCCATTCTCACGTAGTCTTCAGCCATCATCTGTGTATCTTCATCATTCGGTGGGTGAGTCCAGACAACCTGCTCCCTTAGATTGACCCTTTCTACAAGCGGGGTTCCCAGATTAAAGATATCATAATTGACACGAGGTGAACAGGCAGCAATTATCACTGCGTTGACGCCTTCTGCAGCCATATCCTTTTTAATAAACTCAACACCTTCTTTAAGACATAAAGCCGGATGGGTTTTGACAACAGGTGACTTCATCTTCGTTGCAACTTTTATTAAATCATCTATATTAACTGCTGTCCCGATCTCGCAATCAGTACAAATATAAACTCCTATCTTTTTCTCCATTTTTTACCTCCTCACCAAAGATTGAATAGCTTTGAGCGCAGCCGCTGTACTTTCCTGGACACTGGAATAGACATCAAGCGGCTTCAAGGCACAACCCGCAGCATACATCCCGTTTACTCCAGAATTGGATGTAATAAAACCGTCTGTATCGTAAGATATGTTCGCAGGAACTTTCCATTTTTGTGTGCTTGGAGCCATTCCGGTAGCAAGCACCACAAGATCAAATTTTTCATGAATTTTCTGGGCGGTAAGCGCATCTTCTGCTGTCACTGTTAGATCCTTTGTTGCAGGATCTTCCTCGATCTTTGCAACCTTACCTTTAAAGAATTTTATCTTTTCATCTTTTTGTGCCTTTAAATACACCCTTTCATATCTGCCTGGTGTACGAATATCTATATAAAAAATGGTAACCTGAGCATCTGGATACTGTTCACGAATATAGGAAGCCTGTTTGATGGAAGCAAGACAACAAATGTAAGAGCAATAAGGGAGATGGTTCTCATCACGGGATCCAGCACATTGCACAAATGCTACCTTTGAAACCTCTTTTCCGTCAGAAGGTCTAAGGATTTTACCAATGGTAGGACCGTTCTGAGCTGCCAATCTTTCCATCATCATATTGGTGATAACATTTTGATACTTCCCAAAACCAAGATTATCCATTCTGGCCGCATCATACGGATTCCAACCAGTAGCCCAGACAATAGAGCCAACTTTCAAGGAAAGGCTTTGAGCCTTCATATCAAGATCAATGGCATTGTATGTGCAGACATCTTTACACTTTGCACATTCTTCTTTTTTGCAATAGTTATCATCAACAACATACCTCAACGGGAAGGAAAAGTCCTGAGGAAGATAAATAGCTTTTGTTTTATCCATTCCAAGATTAAAATCATTTGGCCTTTCATACGGGCAAACATCAACACAGGCATTACAGGCAGTACAATTTTCGTTCACATATCTGGGATTAAGCTTTACGGTGACATCAAAGTCTCCCTCTGAACCAGAAATTTTCTCCACCTCTGCGAAGGTATAAAATTTGATCCTGGGATTGTTTTTGATTCTTCTGAAATTTATCTCCAGTCCGCAATTTGGTGGACATAGTTTTGGAAAATATTTATTGAGCTGGGTTACCCTTCCCCCAAGGTATGGATTTTTCTCGATGAGTATTACCTCATATCCTACCTCAGATGCTTCCAGAGCAGTGGATATCCCGCTCATCCCTCCTCCTACAACTAATATACTCTTGTTCTTCTCTGGTGCCATGCTATTCCTCCATATACTTATGTAGTTAAGTGATCAAGACATTTAAAATAATTAAATGTTACACGTAGAAAAACAATACAACTTTGAGTGAACATTCTTTTACAAATAATTTGCATTTTACGGGTGCGTAATAGTTAATACTAAAACGTGCAAATTTGTCAAATAAAAAATATGGATTTTTTAACGTAATAACAGGGGGGTAATTTACATTTTTTATTGTTTTTACTTTCTCTTTTAAAACTATACGTTTTATATAGATTTTATTCAAAAGTAAAGAGTAAACAGGTTAAAAAATCCTGACCCATCTTCTACA
>VGWZ01000144.1 GCA_016873595.1 Nitrospira sp. | reverse complement strand
TCAGTGTATATGCCAAAATCTTGCTGTACATCCCTATACTATTTGGAGACTTTTCATCAATTGGTATAATGCTTCCTATCGCTTCTCTTAAGTGGATCTTCTCAAAAAAAGCTGCCAGTAAACTGAATCCACCATATGCTGTTATCTTTTTCTCAGTAAATTCAATCCCTACTTTATTAATTTCGATTTTTGTGGTACATTTTGAGTGCATATTTTTGTTCTCCTTTCGTTTAGAGTTAATTGTTTTCTAAGCTATTGATTCTAATACGAAAGGAGAATCTTTTTTAGATTTTATGAATATCTAACTGCATTATTTGGGTTAAGAATCAGATGATTTTTACTTCCTGCATTCCACGCACAGAATTACAGATAAATAGTGAATCAGCTTTCTTAAGGTCATCTAAATAGAGAATTTTTTCTTCAACATGTGGAAGAGTCTCGAACAGATGCTGACGATAAATGCCATTTAACAAACCACACTCAACAGGCGGAGTGTAGTATGCTTCACCCTTTTTAATAAATATATTACTTATAGCACCTTCAGTTATCTGATCTTTTTCATTCATAAAAATAACCTCAATAAACCCTCTGCTTAAAGCTTCTCGATAGGCACTGTCATAGAGATGCCTTTTTGTCGTCTTATGATAGAGAAACAAATCATTTGAATGAGTCCTCATGTCTGAAATCATGACGAGATTTGAATTTTGTGTGCCTTCCCTGAGTAGATTACTTTCTATATGTACATGCCCATATCTATTTAACGTTAATCGAACTCTATATTTACGATCTCTTTCGAATTTCATAATCTCCCTTTTAAGAGCAGTGTCAATGGAACTTATATCAATCGGATAGTCAAAATATTCCGCAGATTTTTTCAATCTCTCCAGATGTTTTTCGAGAAGAAAATATTCATCACTCCAGAGGATTGTCTCCAATAATTCGAACTCTTCATGGGGTGTTGTTAAAAAATTTGCTTTTAATTTACATTCTTCATATTCAGCTTCAGGGTCTGAATCCCAGACGATTCCGCCACCTGTTCCCATTTCACCTCTCTCCCCTTGGATTACAACGGTTCTTATGGCTATATTGAAAACAGCTTTCCTTTCAGGAGAAATAAACCCGATGGCACCTGTATATATTCCTCTTGGTTCTCCCTCAAGTTCATTTATTATCTCCATTGCACGGATTTTAGGGGCTCCTGTTACTGAGCCGCCAGGGAAAATTGCCTTGAATAACTCATAGTAATTAACATTTTCTCGGATTCTTCCCTCGACTGTCGATGTCATCTGAAGAAGCGTCTGGTATTTTTCAACAGAAAAAAGTTCAGAGACATGAACAGAACCAAACCTCGAAATTCGGCCCATATCGTTTCTTAATAAATCAACAATCATAAGGTTTTCTGCTCTATTTTTCTCGTCGTTCCTCAATACCTCTTTTGAAACCTCATCTTCATCAAGCGTTTTTCCCCTTCTTGCAGTCCCCTTCATTGGCTTTGTTGTAATCATATCTTCCTCTAATCTGAGAAAGAGTTCAGGTGACAGAGAGAGGATCATAAGATCTTCTGTACCGATAAAAGCACTGTAAGAGACATTTTGCTTTTTCTTCAAAGAGTCATATAAAGCGATAGCAGAACCAGAGAACTTGAATTTATATTTCCCGGTAAGATTAATTTGGTAGACATCCCCTTTTGCTATGTAGTCTTTTATTTTTTCTATTTTCTGTACATATTCTGATTCAGGAATGTTAAACCGTAGATTTTCCAACTCGAACTCATTAAATAAAAACTCTTTTTCGAAATCGTAAGCAAACGTATAATTTTCAGCTTTGCCAGTAAGGTGATTGAAAACAATAGGTTTTTCATAAACACCAAACCATGCAATTGGATAATTAAGATGAACATTCAGGGTTGAAAAGACTTCCTCAAAATGATACCCAAATTCATAGCACAAATAACCGGCAATATAATAATTCTGTTTTAAATATTCCTCGATTTTTAAAAATAAGAAGGGGATTTCCGTAATCGAGTAAATTTTGATGATCTCAATGGGATTGATAAACAGATAGGATCTGAAATTTTCTTCGTCGTATTTTGATGTCTCGAGAAGGACAAAATTGTTCGTATTTATCAATTGTGCATATAGTGAAACAGGAAGTTCAAAATACATAAGTAATTTCCCCTATGTTTATCTTATCAAATCCCCATTAAACCGAAAAATGCAATAGAGCAGGTATAGGTGCAGAAAAAGCTTTACCAGCAGCACCTTTGTAAGACATTTAATATTCCAATTGCATGCATTTTTTTTCAGACAACAAAGACTGATATCCTTTAATACCCAAATACTGCTTTGTAAAGGTTTTTATGTGCATATGCCTGCTACAATTATCAGATAAATGCTTTTTTCGGGTTAACCATAAAGTAATTTTCTGATTTAATGTACTCTTGGAAGAACATACTTATACAAGAGCAGAGCGAATCAGATATTGAATTCAACAATGTCCCTGTCTTTTAAAATGTAATTCTTTTCTACTCTCTGGCCATCGAATTTTGCAGAGCCCCATATCCTTGCATATTTGAAATTATAGACGAAGTCCTTATGGATAGAGCTTGCAAGGTCAAGGACTGTGGAGCCTGATGGTATGGTGAATGGTGTTGAGAGATCAGGCTCTTTGCCAGGAGGTTTTGAGTATACCCTGATTATTCCCGAGATCTCAAATAGTGCCCGTTTGAGTTCCTCAAGGTTTTCTTTCTTCCGGGTAGATATCGAAAGACATGGGCAGATATGTTCATGTTGCTCCCTGAGTCTGAGAAAAGAATCCTCTGATATAGGAAGGTCTTTTTTATTTGCAACAAGGAGTGCTCTTTTGAACACACCAATGAAAGTACTTAGTTCAGCGTTAGGAGTTGACAATCCCCCCTTGCCCCCCTTTACTAAAGGGGGGTTAGAGGAGATTCGTATATTCCAGCGTTTGAGTTGCTCTATGAGAAGCTCTGCCTGTACCTCCGGGTCTTCTGAGATATCTACGATGATCAGAAGTGCATCGGTATACCGTAAAATGCCTGATACCCACCCGTCAGTTGACTCGTTACCTATAGGGGGGAGGTCTACAAGCTGAATCTGTATATCCTCAAAAGGCATCATACCAGGCAGAGGAGTAAGCGTTGAGATAGGGTAGTCTGCAATAACAGGTGTAGCATTTGTCAGGCATGCGAGGAGAGAGGATTTCCCGGAATTTGGAAAGCCTACAAGGGTGATCTGGGCTGCACCTTCTTTCTTTACGGTATAAAGGTCTCCTCTCCCTCCCTTTTTTGATTTTTTTATCGCCTCTTCTCTGAGTTGTGAGAGACGCCTCCTTAAATCAGCCCTGAGTTTGTCAGTGCCTTTGTGCTTCGGAACTGTGGCGATCAGGTCTTCAATCGCGATAATCTTTTCAGCAGGTGTGGCTGCCTGTTTAAACCTCTTTTCAGCATTAAAGTATTCTGGAGGAAGATTAGCCGGCATATAAAATTATCCTCTTTTTCTCAAAAGACTCCAGTATTCTCGCGGGTTTATTATTCTTACCCCTTTATATTTTTTAAGAGCTAACAGGTCACTATCACCTGTTATTATAAACCTGGCGCTTCCTGCTAAAGCGGTGCCGATTATTTTGTGATCATCTTTATCACGGCAGACTGACTCAACATGCTCAGGTTCGAATATTTCTGCTATACTTCTCAAATAATTAATTATGTTTTTGACAGTGATTTGTGGCAAATGTATTTTCTTAAGGAGCTTTTCTTGAATCTCTGAAAGGATATGTTCACTTATGACAATCGTGTGATCGACAAGACATACTTCGAATAACTCAGCACACAAGCCTCTCGAAGCAAAGGCAGCAATGATCACATTGGTATCTAAGACAGCCCTCAGGACGTTGATAGTATCTGCGTCCCTCATGAGATTGTTTTGAAAATATCCTCATCTGTTAATAATCCCTGTGCCTCGGCGAAAGGCAGAACCTGTTTTCTCAATTGATGAAATCTTTTTACTGCGAGATAATGTGTAATAGCATCCCTGATGATTTCACTCTTTGAGGTTTTTTCTGCCTTCACTACCATTTCTAATTCTTCCTGTAATTTTTCAGGGAGCCTTATGGTTATGGTCTCTGTCATTGTGGTACACTCCTTCCTTGATATTGTAAGACATTGTAACACGAAGGAGATTTATTTGTCAAAAGCGAGAAAATTTACACATTGACTTCTGAAGCAATGTGGGTTATTATAGCTATAAATATCCACATTATATGGGAGGCACAATGAGGACAGTACAAATGACCTTAGATGATGACCTGGTGTCAACAGTCGATGACATTGTGAAAAAACTGAAGACAACACGCTCTGCTTTTGCGCGCAAGGCATTGAGGGATGCTATCAGGCAAGTAAATATCAATATGCTCGAAAAAAAGCATAAAAAAGGATACGAGCGTCATCCTGTCAGTAAAACAGAATTCAGCGTTTGGGAATCAGAACAGGAGTGGGGTGATCAATGAAGCGGGGCGAGGTGAGATGGTACAGGTTCAAAAGTCCTGATAAAAAACGCCCTGTGGTTATTTTAACAAGAGATTCTATTCTGGAATATTTAGGTGAAGTTACAATTGCGCCAATAACTTCAACGATAAGAGACATACCAAGTGAGGTGCTTTTGTCCCAGAGGGACGGTATGCATACTGAGTGCGCTATTAATTGTGACCACATTCAAACAGTTTCAAAATCAAAGATTGGGTCTTTGATAACAACCTTATCTAAAGAGAAATTGAGCTCAATTCGCAATGCAATATGTTTTGCATTAAATCTGTAATGGGGTTATTGTTTGGGGCTACTTCTCAACTTCTGCACTCCTGAGCTTCAGTACTTCTCCACTTTTGTCTGTTTTTGCTTTTTTAACTATTGCACTTTTGACTATTGCTCTATTGCACTTTTAAGCTGGCAAGCGAGGGCGGGGGAGAGAAAAAGACATTAACTTCTAAGAGATAGTTTACAAAATATATAAGGGATACCCGTTTTCGACAGTGATAGGCATATTTTAGCAAAGATATTAAGCTAAATACCTGATTTTTCTACATTCATATTTTTCTGATTCAAATTTTCATAGGCACACGATTTAATATTTTTTCCTTGACAAACAAGAT
>VGWZ01000143.1 GCA_016873595.1 Nitrospira sp. | reverse complement strand
ATAAAACTACTGTATATATTAAGAGTAGGCACTACATCAAATAGTTTAAATCTTATGCCTCTGTTCTTCAGGAATTCTTCTAATTTTTCGTTCTCGTTTATCTTGTTCTTTGCAGCCTCAAAAAGAGCAGTCCTCACACGAAGAACATGATTAATCTCTTTTTTTTCCTTTAAACTGTAAAGAAAATATCTCGCATAGAGCTTTGTGTGAGAATGAATTGGCGTATCAACAAACGTAATGTTTATAATGTTTCTTTTCACTAAATCTTTAATGACGGGTTCTAATTTCGGTTCTAACGACCTGCAAGGACCACAGAAATAGTCAGTGTATAATCGTACCTCTATCTTACCATTTCCGAAGGAAGGCAAAATAATTTCATCTGCATACGCAGGGGTAACCATGCCTTTAAACAAAACTGCAAACAGAATGAAACCAGCAATTATAGAAACGCCTATAACAGCCTTTTTAGACATAGTAAAGTTCAACAAAAATAAAAGAACAACAACAGCACCGAATCCAAGGCAATAGTAACAAGATACACCGCTCACTATCTGAAACCCAATAAGGTATATCTCTGCTCCCACACCGAAAGAGAGCAAAGACAGAAGAACTAGATCTCTTCTAAGAAGATTAAACGCAATGAGCATACCCATATAAAAGAGTCCGAAGTATTTCATTTCTATGCCGAAAATACTCCCCTGCAAATATGCACAGGATTCTTCACATAGATTGTAAAGTACCACAACACCTATACCTATAAGTGAGATAATGAGATTTATCCAGCGCTTTTTAGAACTCATTACACCCTTCAATGGTTACCCTCCTTCACAAATTATGAACTATCTTCGTACTTAAAAGAAAATCTTATTTAAGAACTACTATCACATACTAAATAATTTTTATTTAACGCACTATCACAAAGCATGTGTTAAGAATAGATAGTCCAGCAGTGTAAAAATAAAGACCGCCATGCTTATATACCCATTCATGTTGAAAAATGCCATGTCAAGCTTGCTCAAATCATTTTCTTTTACCAGGGAATGTTCATAGATAAACATCCCTGCAACAACCATCATTCCAAGCCAGTAGAATACACCCAGTTTAAACAAGAAACCCGAAAATACAAGCATAAGAAACGTGATGAAATGGAATAACCGAGAAAGTATAAGTGCCTTTTTTATTCCGAATCTTTTAGGTATCGAATAAAGCCCATAGGATTTATCAAACTCTATGTCCTGCAAGGCATAGAGTGTATCAAAACCTGCAAGCCAGAATACAATAGCAATCCCCATCGGAATTATCTCTACATCAAGCGTGCCTCTTATAGCTATCCATGCTCCAAGAGGTGCGGCAGAGAGTGCCATCCCTAAGATAAAATGATAAGCCCATGTAACCCTTTTTGTATATGAATATATGAAGAGCACAGCAATGGCAATTGGAGAAAGTTTCAGACACAACGGATTTAACATATACGCTGCAAAAATAAAAACGATAAGGGATACTATGGTAAATAACGTTGTTTCTGATAATGTAATAACTCCTGCTGGAAGCTCTCTGTTGCTTGTCCTTGGGTTTGCCTTATCTATTTTCCTGTCGATGATCCTGTTGAGCCCCATTGCACTTGACCTTGCTCCCACCATTGCAACGGTAATCCATACTATCTGCCTCAGTGAAGGAATTCCTCCTGCAGCGATAATTGCTCCAGTAAATGCAAAGGGAAGGGCAAAAATGGAGTGCGAAAATCTGATCATCCTCAGATAAAGCACTATCTTTTCAGTAATGCGGTTTATCATGCTTCTTGTTTTTATGTATCCAAGACTCATTATACTGATTTATTGATGCTGTAATATTATGTCCTATGCCGACAGTATCATGTCATTCTCCGGCTTGACCGGAGAATCCAGGGTTTCCCGTGAAAACGGGAATCCAGTTCCTTATATATAGTTCCCCGCTTTCGCGGGGACGGCCTCTGGATTCCCCGATCGAGACGAACAGGGCGTACATTATTTTGCAGTTATTAATAATTTGTCCAAACTATCTTACACATAAATTTTGATATAAAAGACAGGATATGGTATCTGAGCGGATTCTTTTGGTGACAGTTCAGACAGGATGTCTGAACAGCCAAAAGCCTCGGAGTCCGCCCGGATGGCGGACGAGAATGAGCGAAGATACTATATCCTGTCTGTATACTCATATTACAATTTTCCCTTTGTCGTTGGAACCCCTTTTATCCTCGGATCAAGAGTTATTGCACTTTTGAGTGCCCTTCCAAAAGCCTTGAATAGTGCCTCAATCATATGATGTGTGTTTCTACCATAAGGAACAGAAATATGAAGAGTTATGCCGCTGTGGCTTACAAGCGCCTGAAGGAAATCCTCAATTAAATCTGTATTAAAATCCTTAATTTTGCTTCTTTTCGGAAACTCAACCTTATACACAAGATACGGCCTTCCACTAATATCAAGCGAGACCGATGCGAGTGCCTCATCCATTGGCACAGATGCCTGGCCATATCGTGATATCCCTTTCATGTTCCCAAGTGCCTGCTTCACCGCTTTACCAAGAACTATACCGATATCCTCAACAGTATGATGGTAATCTACATCAATGTCACCTTTTGCCTTCAGTCTCATGTCAAAAATCCCATGTTTGCACATTAACGAAAGCATGTGATCAAAAAATGGGATAGAAGTATCTATAGCATATTTTCCTTCGCCGTCAAGATTAATGGCTACCTTTATATCCGTCTCTTTCGTTTTCCTTTCTACCTTAGCCGTTCTCATTCATTGCCTCCCTTTCAAGTTTTTTCAACAGTGATAACTTCTTTCAGGGCTTTAAGAAAAATCCTATTCTCCTCTGGTGTTCCTACCGTCACCCTTAAACAACCATCCACAACACCTCTCATATTTCTCACAAGTACGCCTTTCTTCAAAAGCCCTTTGTATGCCGTATCAGCATCTTTGACTCTGAATAATATAAAATTTGCTTCTGATGGATAGGGTTGTATGCCGTTTATTTTTTCCAGTTCATTAAAAATCTTCTCCCGCTCAGAGATGATTAAGTTTATACATGATTTCATAGTCTTTCTGTTTTTTAATAACTCGGTTGCAACTGACTGTGAAAGGGAATTTAAATTAAATGGAAGCCTGACCTTATTCGCCTCATTGATAATCTCTTCATCAGCGATAAGGAACCCAACTCTCAATCCTGCAAGCCCTATCTTGCTCAGTGTCCTCATGATCACAAGGTTTTTATAGTCTTTAAGCAAAGGGAGAAATCCCTTCCTGCTCGAAAATGGTTGGTATGCCTCGTCAACCACTACTACAGACAGTGATAAAGTTGATTCGATTATTTTTAAAATCTTCTCTGAGGAAAAACAATTTCCAGTAGGGTTATTCGGGGAACTTAAAAAGATTAATTTAGGTTTTTGCCTTTTTATTTCCTTAAGGATTTTTTCAAGATTAAGATCAAACTCTTTATCGAGGGGTATCTCGATCCTTTTTTCACCTACTGCCTGAGAAATAATTCCATACATCGAGAAAGTAGGCACTGGATAAAGCACCGGACCACCAAAGGTCATTATCAGATAATAAATCAGTTCATCTGATCCATTGCCCTGGAGTATGTTTTGTAACTTTACACCAAAATCTCTGGAAATAAGTCTTTTGAGAGCCTTTGCCTCTGGATCAGGGTATCTATTTGTTTTAATAGATTTTAATGATCTTAACCCTTCAGGAAATCCATAAGGGCTCTCATTTGCATCAAGCTTTACCCTGCACGGAACCTCCTTTGCCTCATAGGCTTTAAGAGAACGTATAGCGGGTCTTATGAGTTTTTTGATATCCATAGAGCATTAATTATACCACAACTTTATGAACCTTACCCTTAATAAGTAAGCATCTCCAACTCAATGATTGAATAGAAGGGCTTGCTCTCTATTGTGTTTATAATGCCTGAAGAATGCGGAAGGGGCATCAAACAGAAGCAATCTTTCACGTCCAAAGAGGAAAAACTCGCCTTTTAAACAGTAACTTTTTTCACCATATCAGAAAGTGGTGGTATTTGCTTGAATTCATCAGAGAGTTCTTCAGATATTATAAAAGGTATTACTCCCAGCTTCACAGCGCTTTCCATGTCTTCTTCGCCGGTAGCCCGTGCTATAAGATGCTTTTTGTCTTCCAGGCCGAGGGCCTCCAGAATGGCTTCAAGCATTCCTTTGGGAAATGCATAAACGAAAAGATGGCCTTCAAATATGCTGAATATGGGTCTGAATTCTATGACAACTCCAGTGCCATGCGTTCTTTTTGTAAGCATCTTTGAATCGATGAGTTTCTTTGTTAGCTTTTTCCTCGCATTCCCTGATGCACTGAATATCTTTGCAGCCTCTTCAAAAAGCTTGGGCACAGAATAGGTCATCAGAGTTCTGGATACATCGAGCCTGAACCACCAGAGGTCGTAGCTCAGAAGGGACCTGCGCCTAGCGACATCGCTCAAATCTCCCACAAACATGTTTCGTATATACAAGAGGTTGGGATAATCGTAGATAGCCGATGGCTTCTCATATGCACACTCTTCCGAAGTTGAGTAAATCTCGACAATCTTTTTGCCCACCAAGTCCCTGTTGTAAAAAGAGACCATCCTGTTCAACACGTCATCGTCAATACTGAAACCATGGAGCAGTATCTCAGTGCCCCCTACCTCCTTATTAGCCTTGCCCATCAGCACAAATATGCGCGGATTATCAGAACCCTTCGGGATCGCAACGAACTTAAAGACATGATGCCTCGCGAAAACATAAAGGGGAACATCACTGAATGCAAAGTAAGCAGATGCAAGCTTTAACCCTTCGCCGTAATAGCCCCGCATCCAGCACTCTTTGTCAGTTCCCCCTATGGACAGTGCCTCAACCTTTAGCCCCCTACCCCTGTCTATGATCCACGTGCCCGTGCTATCTTTTTTAATGTCAACTTCGGACTTTCCAGTAGTAAGCTCAGCTTCATCCAAAGCATTTTGGACCAGCTCTCTGAATGATTTGAGTGCATCAAATCCTCGCCTTTCAATATAATCTTTTGTAATGCCCAATGGAACAACCGCATCGTACCGAGTTATAAGTCTCCTCATCTCCGCTGATTCTTTTACTGACTCTTGCGCTGACAGCTCATCAA
>VGWZ01000142.1 GCA_016873595.1 Nitrospira sp. | reverse complement strand
AAGATAGTATTACGGATTTCGGTCTTTACGCAGAGAATAAAATCAAAACTTATATACTTATTTCACCGTATAAAACAATACGTTCCACGTGATTTTGATAATTGCAATGCATTTGGATGACGCAGAAAAAAATTTATAGGAGGTGGACTAAAAACAGTATAAATATTAGCGTTGAATAGAATAATTCTTTAAAAACCTTGAGAGGCTTAGCTCTACAAGTATGTCTACTTAAACTGCATTTTTTGGGTTAATGATTCATAAATTGTATACAGTAGACAGGAGAGAGCACCTGAGCGGTTTCTTTTGCCGATAGTCCAAGAGTATATTGTAAATAATTAAGAGGCAAAAGCCTCGGAGTCCCGATGAATGTCGGGACGAGAATGAGCGAAGGTGATCTCTCCTGTCTTTTCGAGGGATTTATAATAAGGGGTTACCCTGATAAGAGATGAACATTGCCTAAACGCACCCTTTTCAACCCTTCTGACTTTGCAGCTTCAAGGCATTGATAGGCATGCGTCTTTGATGTCGTAGGAAGGTCAGACATATAGAAATGAGGATAGAAGGCGAGGAGAGCGTAGGGGATTTCGGGGTTAATTGAGGCGATGAACCTCGCAATATTTCTGACCTCTTCTTCGTCTACATAACCAGGGACAAGGAGTGTACTGGCGATTAAAAGAGGAGGTTCAGGACTGTCTTTAATTCTTTCTGCAACAAGTTTAAAATTCTCAAGAGTACGTCTATTTGTTACACCAGTTAATGCTTTATGGAGTGTTTCATTCCATGCCTTAAGGTCAAATTTAATACATCCTCCACTCTGGAGTGATAGGTTAATCATTCCTTTCAAAAGTGCAGGGTTCATGCTCCCATTCGACTCCCAACAGATCCTGAGGATGCGTTCTTTATTCTGCTGTAATGCGAGTTTCGATACCTTTATCGCAAAGTGAAGTTGGGGAGTTGGGTCACCACCAAAGTAGCAGATACAGGAGACCTTTGCACTCACCGCATCCACAAGTTCCTCAACCTTCCTCTTTCTTTCGCCTCTTTGTTCTTCTCTAAAATGCCAGTTCTGGCAGAAGAGACAGTTAAAAGTGCATGCATTGAAAAATACTGCAAGGTTCTTAAACCCTGTCTCGGGCCCGTTTTTATATGCGAATTTGGGATAACCCGATCCAGTGCCACCAGGACAGACCCAGTCTGCAACACAGTTTGTGGGCAGAGGGTCATAATACCACATCACATTCGCTTCATTTGAGGATACACCAGTCAGCCTTCCACCTTTGTTCACTCTAACGCCACAATACCCTCTCTGGTTTTCAGGAATGATACATTCATTCACACAGAAACGGCATGAAACTCCCCCGGTTTCCTTTGGTGGTCTTGAAGGAAGGTTGAATGCACTTCGGCTTATTAGATGAGCTTTTTCTACGACAGGTAATGCTTCTAAACTTTCCTTAATGCATTTATTACAAAGCTGAAGCCCCTTGCTGATGAACCTCGATTCTAAACCGCAAAGGAGGCACTTCATTATGATTTACCTTAATCTTTTTCTACTACTTTACCGATACTCACAATCTTATCTTCACCTTCAACATCCATGAGTTTCACGCCCTGTGTGTTCCTTCCGTGCAGAGAGATGTTTCCTGCAAGGGTTCTTATAAGTTTTCCCGAGCTGGTTATCATCACAACCTCATCTTCATCTCTTACCTGCATAAGCCCGACTGCTTTCCCGCCTTTTTCTATGATTTTTATTGAGATAACCCCTTTACCGCCACGGTTTTGAACAGGATAATCTTCTATTTTTGAACGCTTCCCAAGCCCTTTTTCTGTAACAGTAAGGAGTGCTGTTCTTTCCTCTGCCACTTCTGCAGAGACAACCTCATCTCCCTTCATAAGTCTGATACCCTTAACACCCATTGCAGTGCGACCCGTATCACGCACGTTCTCCTCATTGAATCTTATCGAAAGGCCGTTTTTTGTGCCTATAATAAGATCACTTTTGCCATCTGTTTTTCTGACGGCAATGAGTTCATCACCTTCATCGAGGGTTATGGCGATGACTCCTTTCCCACGAGGGTTACTATATTTTTCAAGAGCAGTCTTTTTCACTATGCCGTTTTTTGTAAACATCACAAGGAAACCTTCTTTGAAATCACGAACAGGAAGTGCTGTTGTAATCCGCTCTCCTTCTGAAAGGGCAAGCAGGTTCACAAGGGCCTTCCCTTTTGCAGCGCGACCTGCTTCTGGTACCTGGTATGCCTTCAGCCAGTATAGCCTACCGAGGTTAGAGAAAAAGAGCATGTAATCATGAGTTGCACCGATAAAGAGTTCTTTAACAAAATCCTCTTCTTTTGTTTCCATGCCAATAGATCCCTTTCCACCGCGGCGCTGACTCCTGTATGCACTTAAGGGATTTCTTTTTATGTATCCCTGGTGAGAAAGGGTAATAACCATCTCCTCATCAGTTATAAGATCCTCTATCGTAATTTCCTTGGTCTCTGAAGTAATCTCGGTCTTTCTCTCATCGGCATATTTGTTCTTGATCTGGAGGAACTCGTCCTTTATAATCTGCGAAACAAGCGCATCGCTTCCGAGTATCGCCTTAAGCCTCTCTATTTCTTTCAATATGTCCTTAAATTCTGTTATTATTTTTTCCCGCTCAAGTCCGGTAAGTCTCTGGAGTTTCATATCAAGGATAGCCTGTGCCTGTATCTCTGTTAAAGGATAATCCCTCATCAAACCGGTTCTTGCCTCTTCAGGATTCTTTGATCTTCTGATGAGGGCTATGATCTCGTCGAGATGATCAAGGGCGATCTTCAGACCTTCCAGGATATGTGCCCGCTCTTCAGCCTTTCTGAGTTCAAATCGTGTTCTTCTGAGAACCACATCCCTTCTGTGCTGCAAGAAGTGCTTGAGGAGTTCCTTTAGTTTTAATACTCGAGGCTGGCCATTTACGAGAGCGAGCATAATGATCCCGAAGGTCGTCTCCATCTGAGTGTGTTTATAGAGGTTATTCAGGATAACCTGCGCAATCTCGCCCCTCTTGAGTTCCAAGACAACCCTGATACCATCCCTGTCTGATTCATCTCTAAGCTCCGATATACCTTCGATAGTCTTTTCTCTTACAAGCTCCGCAATATTCTTGATTAACCGTGCCTTGTTCACTTGATAAGGGAGCTCTGTGACGATGATATTTTCGCCACCTCTGTACTCACGCTCGATCCTTGCCTTGGCCCTGACCTTAATAAGCCCCCTCCCTTCATTGTATGCCTGAATGATTCCATCAGTGCCATGGATTATTCCACCTGTTGGAAAATCAGGGCCTTTGATCCGGGACATCAGGTCTTTTAAGGTTGCATCAGGATTATCGACTAACAGAAGAAGCCCCTCTATGATCTCTCCAAGGTTATGAGGTGGTACATTGGTAGCCATACCAACAGCTATTCCTGATGAGCCGTTGATGATTAAATTCGGTACTCTTGATGGAAGAACCACAGGTTCTTCTGTGGTTTCATCAAAATTCGGAATAAAGTCAACGGTATTTTTGTCTATGTCAGCAAGCAGTTCCTCTGCAATTGCAGCAAGCCTTGCTTCTGTATACCTGTAGGCAGCAGCTGGGTCACCATCAACAGATCCAAAATTGCCCTGCCCATCAACAAGTTGATACCGCATATTAAAGTCCTGGGCAAGCCTGACCATTGCATCATACACTGCTGTATCACCGTGCGGATGGTATTTCTTTAATACCTCACCTACTACGCCAGCAGATTTCGAATATTTTCTCCCAGGAAGAAGACCTTCCCTGAACATCGCATAGAGTATTCTCCTCTGGACAGGCTTCAACCCATCTCTCACTTCAGGAAGTGCCCTCCCGATGATTACGCTCATTGCGTAATCAAGATAGGAAACCTTCATCTCCTCTTCTATGCTTACCTGTACCTTTGCCATTTAATCTCCTTAAAAATTTGTATAACATTTAATTTTACCATATTGCATTTCCAAGCGGATAAAAATATAATTATCTACATGTTATCGAAGATTCTCAGTGCAAGTATCATTGGAATTGAAGCCCATCCTGTTGAAGTTGAGGTGGATATCTCATCGAGGGGTCTTCCTCACTTCTCGATGGTCGGCCTGCCTGATGCTGCAGTCAAGGAATCGAGGGACAGAGTGAGAGCTGCGCTCAAAAATATCGGATTTAATTTCCCGCTCAAACAGATCACCGTTAATCTTGCCCCTGCTGATTTAAAGAAAGAAGGCTCTTCTTTTGACCTCCCTATTGCAATTGGTATTATCGCCGCTGAAGGTGTGCTTGAATTAGATTCAGTGAAAAGTTATCTCCTCACCGGTGAGCTCTCACTTGATGGAAAGATAAAGCCGGTAAAGGGTGCGTTATCAATGGCCTTGAGAGCAAAGGAACTCGGTTTAAAAGGATTAATTCTCCCGGAGGAAAATGCTCCCGAGGCAGCAGTTGTGAAAGGCATACCTGTATTTGGAATAAAGAGCCTTCCTGAGGTTATTGAATTTTTGAGGGATAGCAATCTTAAAAAACCTTTTGAGGTAGATGTTCATAAGGCAATGGAAGAAAACTCAATCTACGAAGACGATTTCTTCGAGGTTAAAGGACAGGAACATGCAAAAAGGGCACTTGAGGTTGCTGCTGCAGGCGGGCATAATGTGTTGATGATTGGCCCTCCTGGTTCAGGTAAAACAATGCTTGCAAAAAGGCTTTCAACAATACTTCCAGGTATGACATTTGATGAAGCATTAGAGACAACAAGGATACATAGTGTTGTTGGCCTGCTCAGGGATGGACAACCTCTCCTCGCAATAAGACCTTTCCGTTCTCCGCACCATACAATATCAGATGTTGCATTAATCGGCGGCGGGCAGATCCCGAAACCAGGAGAGGTGAGTCTTGCCAATAATGGAGTTCTCTTCTTAGACGAGCTGCCGGAATTTAAAAGAAACGTACTTGAGGTTTTAAGACAACCACTTGAAAATGAAGAGGTGACAGTCTCAAGGGCTGTCGCATCCATCACCTATCCAGCCTGCTTCATGCTCGTTGCCGCAATGAACCCTTGTCCTTGTGGATATTTTGGAGACAGCAGGCATCAATGCACATGCACACCTGGCCAGATACATCGTTACCGGCACAGGGTTTCAGGTCCACTTCTTGACAGAATTGATATCCATATAGAAGTGCCTG
>VGWZ01000141.1 GCA_016873595.1 Nitrospira sp. | reverse complement strand
CCTTCGCGCAAGTTTAAAAGCGACTATAGTGGAGAGACCTTTAAAACAGAAAGACAGGTATTTTATCCATCTACATTCTTTATCACCCATAAGTTCAACGATAAGATCAGTGCTGGTCTGGGTGTTTTTAATCCGTTCGGGCTTGGAACAAAGTGGCCTGATGATTGGGAAGGTAGGTACATAGCAACCAATTCAGAAATGCAAACCTTTAATTTCAACCCTGTAGTTTCATACCAGATAACACCTAATGTCGCATTTGCTGCGGGGGTGGATTTCCTCATCCTTGATGCGACACTGGAGAAGAAATTAAACCTTCCTGTTCTGTACGGTTTTACTCGTGATGGTGGACAGAAATTTAAAGGTGATGGAACCGGGATTGGATATAATTTCGGGATCCTCATCGAACCTCACAGAGATGTCTCTCTCGGTGCCTCGTATAGAAGCGAAATAAAGGTTAAAATCGATGGCAATGTTACTCACGTTCTTCCTGAAGGCGACCCTTTAGGTTTATTTCCGAATACCAATGGTAAGACAACCCTTACACTTCCCCAACAGGTTCATGTAGGAGTCTACTATAAAGGTCTTTACCCCCTCACATTTGAAGTTGGCTTGAGATGGGAAGGCTGGCATTCCTATGATGAATTAAGGATAGACCTTGATCGGTCAGTTGCTGGTAGTAATACATCTATTACAGAGAAAGACTGGAAGGACACATACTCTGCAAACATTGGAGTGAAGTATCAGTTGACTGAATCCGTTGCATTGCTTGCAGGCTACCTCTATGGAGGGAACCCTATACCTGATAGAACATTTGAACCTTCCATCCCTGATGCAAATACACACCTCTTTACCATTGGGACAGATATAAAATACAAACAACTTCGCTTTGACCTCGCTTATGCCTATCAAAAGCTTCAGACGAGAAGCAAAAATAATGCGATTACGGATCCCGTCAGCGGATTACCCGCTTTCAGAGCCAATGGAGTCTATAAGTCAGATATCCATATGTTTGGTGTGAGCCTTACGTATACGTTCTAATGAGTACGCTAAAAATACTTTTCACTCTATGAACGTTATTCTCACCTGAGAAGTAACTCATTGACACAACTGGTTATTTAGATAAATAATTAAATATGGCTCAACGATATAATTCCTTCGGCTCATATATAAGAAAAAAGTTTGGAACTATTGTTTATAAAGTAAATGTAGATGCAGGCTTCACATGCCCTAACAGAGATGGAACAATCAGTACATCAGGATGCATTTACTGTAACAATGACAGTTTCAGGCCGGGTTCTTGTAAACCGACACTGTCTGTCAGTGAACAGATCAAAAATGGTATTGCCTATATCAAGAAAAGATATAAGGCAGAGAAGTTTCTTGTGTACTTTCAACCCTATACAAATACCTATGCCCCTGTTGAGGAGTTAGAGCGACTTTATAGAGACGCCCTGTCTGAACTAACAGTCATAGGGCTTACGATTGGCACAAGACCTGATACTGTGGATGAACAGAAAATCGCACTCCTTGAGAGCCTCGCTGAAAGCTATTTTATACTGGTAGAGTATGGCATGCAGTCAATCTATGATAAGACGCTCGAGTTTATAAACAGGGGTCACGACTATGCTACATTTCTTAAGGCAGTTGATTTGACGAAGAACAGGGGTATTTTTATTGGTGCACATAGTATAGTCGGTTTTCCTACAGAAACAAGGGAAGAGATGCTTGCAATGGCTGACGAGATCTCGAATATGCCAATTGATTTTCTCAAGATTCATCAGTTACAGGTGATAAAGGACACGCCTCTTGAGATCCTTTACAGAGAAAACCCGTTTCATCTGTTTGAATATGAAGAATATCTCGACTTCTTTGTTGAGTTTATAGAGAGACTATCTCCACGGATAGTACTGCAGAGGCTTTTTGCAACAGCACCTGATAGTATTTTAGTAGCCCCACAGTGGGGGAAAAGCAGGCAGGAGATTATCAGGGACATTGAGAAAAGGCTTGAGCTTAAAGATACCTATCAAGGAAAGAAGTTAAAAGTTTACGTATGAACCACGTAATGAAAAAGATTATAGCTGTTATTGGAGGTAGAAAAACTGAAAAAGCACTGCTCTTAGAGGCCGAGGAAGTCGGAAGGTTAATTGCAAGGAGAGAAGCGATACTTGTAAGCGGAGGTCTTAGTGGAGTTATGGAGGCTGCTTCAAAAGGCGCAAAATCAGAAGGCGGAATAACTGTCGGCATCCTCCCTCAGGATCATGCAAGGGATGCAAATCATTTTATAGATGTCCCTGTAGTAACTGGATTAGGAATCGGAAGAAATGTTATTATAGCCCGTACTGCAGACGCCCTCATTGCAATAGGCGGTGAATATGGGACCCTTTCAGAGATTGCATTTGCTCTCCAGATGGGAAAACCAGTTGTGGGTATTAAGACATGGGACGTAAAGGGCGTCATCAGCGCTGAAAATGCAGTTGATGCAGTGAACAAGGTCTTTGAGATTTTAGGATTTTAGTAGTTTTGTTTCTTAGTTTTTGACTTTTAACTATTAACTTTTAACTTTTAACAGTAGTTCATGTGCCCCCTTAGCTCAGTAGGATAGAGCACAGGTTTCCTAAACCTGGTGTCGCAGGTTCAATTCCTGCAGGGGGTACCATATTTTTCTATGAAATATCAAGAACTTATCTTGTCCCGCTGAATCAGCTTTCACCATGTACACCCCTAAACGTGAAAAAATCGTGAAATTGAACATTCTTTTTTGTGCTCTTGTGATCCAGAACCTCCACTCCATCCCTAAGGCTTTCAGGATAATGGTGTGCGTATCTCTGAGTAGTAGAGATATCCTTGTGTCCGAGGAGCTTTGCAACTTTGTAAAGGTCTACCCCCTCCTGTACCAGTCTCGTCGCAAAGGTATGCCTTAGGTCGTGAAAGCGGAAGTTTTCAATGGCTGCCACTTTCACCGTTTTGATAAACACACTCTTGAGTTTACCTGCATCGATCATGTTCCCTGCATTGTTGAAGAAGACAAAATTACTGTCATTGAAAGGTCTGATCTTCATCCTTCTCTTGAGGAGCTCCATGGTTGTGTTGTTAACCGGAATTGTCCTTGTACGCTTGGTCTTCTCCCTCATCGTTGTCAGCACTCTCCTGAAAAGGTCAATACAATTCCATTTAAGCTTCAGTATCTCTTCCTGGCTCATCCCGGTATTAAGGGCAAGGATGATTATATCCTTAAGTTGCCCTGACAGCCTGCCTTCTGAGACATCGAGTAACCTCTTTTCTTCTTCATCGGTTAACCATCTGTCAATTGAGCGTGCTTTCAACTCCTTGAAATTCACCTTGCCAACAGGATTGTCTTTTACCCACTCCCATTGTTTCATGGCAATGTTGAAGGCATGAGAAAGCAGTCTGAGTTCATTACGTACCGATGCAGGCGATGCACCGTCAGTCAGTCTCTTCGTCTTATAATCTGAGATTATCCGCGGAGTGATCTGATTGAGTGCAAGCCCCGAGAATGATGGTCTGAGGTGTTTCAGCAAACCCAAATCCTTGCGGTGAGTCGAATTTGCCTTGTGGATTGAACTATATTCTTTCACATACCTTTCCATCATCTCATCAAACGTATGCTGTCTTGCCTCATCGAACTCAAACCATTTGCCTTCAATAATATATGTTTGTACCTTTGAGAATATTTTTTCTGCTAATTTCCTTTCAGATGTCCCTGTGCTTTTTCTGTAGAGCTTTGCATTAGCAGTAAACGACATCCACCATATCGGTGAATCAGGTCGCCTGTAGAGCCCCATGTATATAATCCTCCTTTCCTGCCCTCTCAAATTAAAGAGCATGGGGACCAACAAGGCTTGAAAATACCAATAATATTATACTGAAAAAGCCTTGTTAGACCATATTATTTCCAAGGGACTTTCCTTTTTGCCTGGCTGAAACGCTATTGACATTATCTTCATATCGACAAAGCGTTTTAGCATTTTTTCTCACATATGTGGAGGCTCATAGTTGTTTTCTGTGAACGTTTTGTTTTGAATCCATTTGTTCACTGGCTTCCGGAAAATCTTACAGCCTTTGAAGATAATTTGATGTGTAGAATTTTTCTGGTGGAAATCCACTTGTATATCTTTGTGAGTTCAGCGTTCAGCCACTTTGCAACCTGCTCAGGGGTTAGCATACTATTCACTTGAACTCCTTTTTTCTTGAAAACTCGACAAAAATCAAAAAGCTAAGTAATCCTTTTGATTGTCTACCAAAGAATCTCCATTTTTTTTAAAACTGTCCGAGATAACAATATTGGAGATAAGTTTGGCACTATTAAGAGCGATGCATGCTTTTTTGATTAGAGATTCTGGATCTTTAGCATCTTCTATTCCTGCAATTCCCACACTAATGGTTATTTTCTTGTCTCTACAAAAAGTGTGATCTGCAACCTCTTTTCTTAACGATTCACAAAACTCAAATGCTGTTTTTAACTTTGTGTCGGGGAGCACAATTGTAAAATCCTCCATGCCGTATCGTGCAATAATTTTTGTTCCGCTTGTGCTCAAGAATAGATTCCCTAATTCTCCATACAGTTTATTGAGTTCTTGGTAATCCGAAGTGAGTTCACTAAAATGATCTACTGAGGTCATACATATACAAAGAGAGCCAGATTTCGATTCATATGCGGCGCGCAAAGCTTCGATGAGCCCTCTCCTATTGAGAACGTCTTTTATAAATGTGTCGTGAGTCATATAGTAATCAAGTTTTCGACGCATATAATCGAATGCCATGTTACGCAAATATGCTACTGAGATGATCCTATAATGTTCTTCCAAAAAGCTCAGAACACCTGATAACTTCTTGCCCTCAAGCTTAAAAGCCCCTATAGGCAGAAAAGATGGACAATCCAAACATTTCTTAAGTTTGTCTTGCCAGAAAGAGAGTTTAACTCCCCTAAAAACAAAGCCGCTCTCCTCCCAGCAGTTGCAATGGCTTTTTCCATGACATACACATTCTTTAGAAGGGCAGCTATGCAACTGCCAGCAAGGGGGGCCAGGTTTCTGAGAAATTGGGATGAAAAGGGTATCGGCATAACTAAGACCTAAATTGAGCGATTCTTTTTTGCTCAGAGTTTTCATCTACTAAAATTCATCAATCTTATCGTTTTGAGGTAGTACCAACCTCTATAACGGAATTTTTTGAATCAAAAATATTACATTTTGCTTC
>VGWZ01000140.1 GCA_016873595.1 Nitrospira sp. | reverse complement strand
TATCCCTTTAAAATAGTAAGATAATACATTTTATTGAAAGAGATGCATATGGTGCGGGTAGAAAAAAATCAAAATGGCAAATAAAGAAAAATTGATTGAGTTATTTTCAGGTATACATAAGAAATACGATTTGTTGAATCATGTTCTCAGCCTCTATCTTGATAAACGATGGAGAACATCACTGGTTGAACAGGCAATGCCTTTACACGTGAGCAGGGTATTGGATGTGTGTACCGGAACAGGCGACCTTGCGATAGAGTTTGCGAGCAGGAACCCGAGAGCAATGGTTGTGGGAATTGATATTGTGGAGCAAATGCTCTCTTTAGGGTTGGATAAGATTAAAAAAGTAGGCCTTGATGGAAGGATAGTTCTCCAGAAATCCGATCTTTTTCATCTCCCGTTTAAAGACGGAGTTTTTGATGCAGTCAGTATCGGATTTGGTTTAAGGAATCTTCATGATATGAGAAGTGGAGTGAGAGAGATGGCCAGAGTTCTAAAACACGGTGGATTGCTTTTGATATTAGAGCTCACTCGACCTCAGAACCCTCTCTTACAAAAGATGCATAATTTCTACCTGAACAATGTGGTACCGAAAGCAGGAGGAATGATATCAGGCTCAGAATATTCCTATGCGTACCTTTCATCCTCCATATTTAGATTTTTGAAAAAGGATGAGGTTATTGAATTACTTAAATCTGAGATGTTGAATGATGTCCATTATAAGAGCCTGTCAGGAGGAATAGCTTCTATTTTTATAGGCAAGAAATAATCAGAAATATAAGTCGTTACGGTTTCACTGGAATAAACAATCCTGTACTTAAATATCTTTCTCCTCTGTCCGGAAGAATTACCACAACCCTTTTACCTTTGCCGAGGTTTTTTGCAACCTGAAGTGATGCCCACATTGCTGCACCAGAAGATATGCCGGCAAGAATCCCCTCTTTTAAAGAAAGATCTCTTGTTGTCTCTGCAGCATCATCATCTGTAACTGGTATAATCTCATCATAAATCTTTGTATTCAGGACTCCTGGTATAAAACCAGCTCCAATCCCCTGGATTTTATGAGAACCGGGATTCCCACCTGAGAGTACTGGCGAAGCTGAAGGCTCAACTGCGACGATCAAGACATCTGGTTTTTTTGCCCTGAAGATTTTACCCACGCCGGTAATAGTCCCTCCGGTACCAACACCAGAGACGAAAGCATCAGGTACTTCACCAAGGTTATTGATTATTTCAATAGCCGTCATTCTTTTATGTATCTCAGGATTTGCAGGGTTTTCAAACTGCTGTGGCATAAAATAATCTGGATTATTTTTACAAATCTCCTCAGCCTTTTCAACCGCACCCTTCATGCCTTTCTTCCCTTCAGTCAGGACAAGTTCTGCACCGAACGCCTGAAGAAGCTGTCGTCTCTCCATACTCATTGTCTCTGGCATTACGAGGATAATTCTGTATCCTTTTACCTTAGCAACCATTGCGAGGCCGATACCTGTATTACCACTTGTAGGCTCAATAATTGTCCCGCCGGGCTTTAACCTTCCATCACTTTCTGCTGCCTCTATCATTGAGAGGGCAATCCTGTCTTTTACAGAACCACCCGGATTGTTGCTTTCTAACTTCACCCAGATTTCAGCATCATCAGGAGAGCAGAGGTGGTTGATTTTTACCAGAGGCGTATTTCCTATGAGGCTCAAGATATTTTTATGAAGTTTCATAATTACCTTTTCGAGAACCTCTTAAATTATAACATAACTCACACAGTTCCTAAGACAACGAAGGAACTATAATAAAAACTGGTTCTTCTCCCATTTAGTTGCAAAGAGTCATTCCTGCGAAAGCAGGAATCCAGAATTGCTTGCGTATCTATCATATAAATCAACCCATTGTGGATTTTCTTTTTCAATCAGTTTTAGCTTCCATGCCCTCTTCCATTTCTTTATCTGTTTCTCCCTTTCAATAGCAGCTTTCGCAGACTCATGTACTTCATACCAAACCAGATGATAAACGTTATATTTTTTAGTGAAGCCTTCAACCAAACCATGTTTATGTTCATAAACCCTTTTGACAATATCAGAAGTCACACCTGTGTATAAAGTACCATTTTGTTTACTGCAGAGGATATAAACGTAAAACTCTTTCATGGTTTTTTACTGGATTCCCGCCTTTGCGGGAATGACGTTTTAATATAGTCCTTTTGCTCGATTTGCAACTTTTTTGGAGATGAACCTAAAAACTAAAATCAATAGAGTGGATAAGAAAGGCTGATGAAGAATTTTTATACGACACCTTACAGTAAAACCTTTTGAAGCGTAAACGAATAAACCTTTAACTTATAAAGCACTTACGATTGCCATATTAATAATCTTGTCGATTATAAAAATTCTGAGACAGTCTTTCTTATCTATATCTTTTTATTTTTAGTATTAGTCTCACTAAATTGAATAAGGTCAGGAGAATCTTTTATAGTATTAATATTCCCTTGATCTAGTAACAAGCAGGCTGGCTTGAGCGACATCAGGGATTTTTCGGTAACAGTTCTTAGCGAAATGAAGCGGCCACAGCCTCGACTGTTTGAACCCGAAGGGTGAGTTTCGAGGCTGTAGTGAAAGGAGCTTAGAGCTGTCGAAAAATATCGTAGTAAGCGAGAGTCAGTTCTGCTTGTTAAAACCTTTATATCTGGATTTTTGGTATGTATAAAGACCACGATTACGACATAGTTGTTATTGGTGCAGGCCATGCAGGCTGTGAGGCTGCACTCGCATCTGCCCGGATGGGTTTCTCTACCTGTCTCTTTACAATAAACCTCGATACGATTGCGCAGATGTCATGTAACCCTGCTGTTGGAGGACTTGCAAAAGGTCATCTTGTCCGCGAGATTGATGCCCTCGGCGGTGAAATGGCTAAGGTGACCGATACAGCAGGAATCCAGTTCAGAATGCTCAATATGAGCAAAGGGCCTGCAGTCTGGTCTCTGAGGGCACAGGCAGACAGGGTTCTCTACAGACTTTTAATGAGAAAGGTTGTTGAGTCTCAGAAAAACCTTGATATAAAGCAGGCTCTTGTAGAAAAGATAATCGTGGAGGATGGGAAAGTAAAAGGAGTTCTCACATCCCTTGGTATATTTTACGGAACAAGGGCTGTTATTGTGACAACAGGCACATTTCTAAAAGGATTAATACATATCGGTCTTGATAACTTTTCTGCGGGAAGGGCTGGAGAGTTCCCATCAGTGGGGCTTTCTGATTCCATAAGAGCATTAGGCTTTAAAATGGGGCGTCTGAAAACAGGAACTCCTCCGCGGCTTGATGCAAAGACAATAGATTTTTCAAAGACAGAGCCACAATATGGTGATGAGCCACCTCCGCCATTTTCATATACCACAGAGAAGATAACAAATCCGCAACTCCCATGTTATATCACCTATACAAACGCTGAGACCCATAAGATAATTCTTGCTAATCTTGATCGCTCACCTCTTTACAGTGGCCGTATTAAAGGGATAGGTGCACGATATTGTCCATCAATAGAAGACAAGGTTGTACGGTTTGCAGGGCGTGAGCGTCATCAGGTCTTTCTTGAGCCAGAAGGGCTTGAGACAAAAGAATATTATGCGAATGGAATACCAACAAGCCTTCCTTACGACGTGCAGGTAAAACTTGTACGGACTATACCCGGACTTGAAGAAGTAGAAATTATGAGGCCGGGATATGCGATTGAATATGATTTTGTCTTTCCAACACAGCTCAAGCACAGTCTTGAAACAAAGGCAATTGAAGGACTTTTTCTTGCCGGACAAATAAATGGTACGTCAGGATACGAGGAGGCTGCTGCACAGGGGCTCATGGCAGGCATTAACGCAGCGTTAAAACTTCAGGGAAGGGAACCCTTAATCCCTGGAAGGCACGAGGCATATACCGGCGTTCTTATTGACGACCTCATCACAAAAGGTACCAATGAGCCCTATCGAATGTTCACCTCAAGGGCAGAATACAGGCTTCTTCTAAGACATGACAATGCTGATCTGCGTTTAATAGATAAAGGTTATGAAATCGGCCTTTTAGATAAGGAAGTTTATCAAAAGTTTCAGGAGAAGAAGATATTCATTAATGAGGAACGTAAGCGATTAAAAAAGAAACGCTTTAAAATAGAGGGAGCAGATAAGAGTGAATCTCTGGAGCAACTTTTAAAGAGGCCTGAGATCACCTATGAATTCATTGATAAATCTTTCCCTTCTGATAAACCCCTCACTCCAGAAATTAAGAAGCAGGTCGAAATACAGATCAAATATGATGGCTATATTCTTCGGCAGATGGAGATGGCTGAAAGGCTTAAAAAAGTTGAAGAGAAAAAGATACCCGAAGGTTTTGATTATACTTCAGTGAATGGGATTTCAAAAGAGATTCTGAGCAAGTTGCAGGAAGTAAAACCTGCAAACCTCGGCCAGGCGAGCAGAATCCCCGGCGTTACCCCAGCTGCAATTTCACTCCTCATGGTGTCAATAGAGAGATTGAAAAGAGAGCGTGGACAAAAAAGAGCTACTTCTTGAGCTGAGAACCTTTTATAAAATACCGAATATATTGACACTAAGCCCATAATCGCTTATACTACTAATAGCCTGAGGAGGTGATAGTATGTCAACAGCCACTGTCCGTATTCCCGAAGAAAAAAGGGACACATTAAAGATCATCGCAAGTATAGAAAAAAAGGAGATAAAGGAAATACTCTCTGAAATAATAGATGATTACATAGAGAGACATAAAGAGACCCTTGATCTGCTTTCCAGACCTGACTGGGTGGAAATAATCAAAAAGGGAAAGGAAGAGGTAGCAAAAGGAATAAAAGGTAAGACCCTTGACAAGCTGGAAGATTGAAATTAAACCAACAGCAGAGAAGTATTATTTAAAGCTGGATAAAAAGACGAGGAACAGAATTAAGAAAGCCTTACAGGAATTAGAAGAGGGAGAAAACCCTTTATTACACCGAAATGTTAGACCTTTAACAGGGCAACTTCACGGCGATTATCGCTTAGGGGTCGGAGATTGGAGACTGCTTTTCACGCCTGATAAAGATAAAAAGATAATCTATATTTACGCAATCCTTCCCAGAGGTAATGCATATTAAAACTAAAGAATCTTTCTTCCTGAAATGTGAATAATCACCGTTCTATCAAAATACTTAGCTTTTAATCGGAAATCCTCAAGAGGATCAGATAAGGGGATGATCAGATAG
>VGWZ01000139.1 GCA_016873595.1 Nitrospira sp. | reverse complement strand
AGAAGCTCTGTTGTAAGATTATAGGGTGGCTTCTTTATGGCATCAGCAAGCTGTTTAATCTCCTCATATGTAAGATGGCGTTTGCCATATGGCTTGCTATAAATAATTTGTAACGCTGTGAGTTCGTCTTTATTTTCTTCTATAAATCTTTTGAAAGTATCAACAATTGTGCGAGCTTTTTTCTTTGCCTGTTCATCAAAACCTGTAAAGATGACCGTATCTTTGCTCACAGTATCTATAATCTGTTCATTTCTTCTCTTAATTTCTATGATTGTGTTCCTCAATTTTGGGATATCAAAAGGTGCACAGGCGACTTTTATCAACTCATAAGCAGCCTTTTCCTCCTGCTCTTCGTTAGGAGTTTCTGTCTTGAAAATCTCCTTTGCTTTCTCCAATCTCTTATCTAAATCAACTGCATCTAAAAGGTCATTGATAATCTGTTTTAATGGTTTATCTTCTGCAGCATTTTCAATCTCTTTCCTGTCTTTTTCGTCTATCTCTCTATCAAGCCTTGCAAGCCTTCCTGCCAGCGATGTAAGTGTATCTTCATCCCTGTTACCAATAGCCACAGATAAAATAAGTTTGTCAAAAGGGATACTCCTCATACGCTCCAGAGGACGAGAATCAGTCTTGTCATTCTCACATACACCTACAGCATCAACTATGAGAAAATTAGTCTTGGTTTTAGCGTCAGAGGTAACAGATTGAAGGACAGTCGAATCAATTGTACGTGTTCCACGACCTTTCATCTGCTCAAAATAGACCCTTGACTTAACATCACGCATAAATATCAGACACTCCAGAGGTTTGATATCCGTGCCAGTTGAAATCATATCTACTGTTACCGCAATGCGGGGATTGTAAGAGTTGCGGAAGCTTGTAATTAAATCCTCTGTTTTTTCGCCTGTGGTTTTATAGGTTATTTTTTTACAAAATTCATTTCCTTTGCCGAACTCCTCTCTCACAATATGAACAATATCTTCAGCATGAGAATCATCTTTGGCAAAAATCAAGGTCTTGGGAACTTCCTTTCTGTCAGAAAATATTTCGGTATAAAGTTTTTCCTTGAAAGTTCTTATAACTGTCCTTATCTGGTCAGGAGCTACTACGTCACGGTCTAACTGATCTGCAGCATATTCAATGTCCTCATCAAGTAACTCCCACCGTGTCTTTCTTGTGAGCTTATCCCTTTTATCTATGTAGTATCCAGCTTCAACTTTACTCCCTTGCTCTGTAATCTCTGTTTTGATGCGATAAACATCGTAGGGCACATTTACCCCATCTGCTACTGCTCGTTCATGAGGATATTCCATTACAAGATTCTGGTTGAAAAATCCAAAAGTCTGCTTTGAAGGTGTCGCAGTCAGACCAATGATAAAGGCATCAAAGTATTCAAGAACCTGACGCCAGAGGTTGTAAATGGAACGATGGCACTCATCAGTTATAATAAAATCAAAGGTTTCTATTGGGATTTGTGGATTATAGGGAACTTCTCTCGGTTTTTCTTCAGTCAGAGTAAAGTCAAGAATGGAACGTTCCTCAAGTTCAGGATCAAATTCAGGTTCCCCCTTAAGCATGGAATAGAGTCTTTGAATGGTAGTAATACATACACGGCTCACTGAATCGAGCGTATTGGAACTCAAATGTTGCACATTGTAAAGCTCAGTAAATTTTCGACCATCATCAGGAGTTACATACTCCTGGAATTTTTGGGATGTCTGTTTCCCAAGAGTCCTCCTGTCAACGAGAAAGAGAATTTTTTGAGCATCTGCAAATTTGATTAACCGATAAATAAAGCTGATTGCAGTAAAGGTCTTCCCGGCACCAGACGCCATTTGTATAAGAGCCCTTGGCCTTGTGTCGGTAAAAGATTTTTCAAGGTTTTTTATGGCTTCAATCTGACAATCTCTTAACCCTGTGGTAATTAAAAATGGCATATTTCTGAGTCTTGCCCTAAGAGTATCTCGTTGCGAAAGCCATTTGTTAAGTGTTTCAGGTCTGTGAAAGGCAAATATCCTTCGAGAACGGGTTTCCGGGTCTCTTAAATCTCTGAAAAAAGTTTCTGTTCCTGTGCTTTCATATGCAAAAGGAAGAGGCTCATGCACATGTGGTAAATCTTCTGGAACACCATATATATAGGTGTCAGACTGTTCAGCAACGCCACTTAATGTAGTACCTTCTGGTTTTGCCTCTATAACACCAATAGCCTTTCTATCAACGAAAAGCAGATAATCGGCAGGGCCTGATTTAAGAGGAAATTCACGGACAGCCACGCCCAAAGAAGCTCCGAGGTTGAGTTCTCTCAAATCCTGAATGTTCCAACCTGCTGCTCCAAGCAGTTGGTCGATCTTTTGTCGAGCTTTTTCCTCTGGCTTTATGCCCATACGTTCTGTTTCCTAAATTTGCATAACCAAGGATACTATAGCAGTATTGAGATATTCAGGCAAGAACAGTCATTGCGTACACTTTTAGAAGTATTCAACTGGATTTATTTAATCTGAAGTGCAAAAAAACCTTTTTTGATATCAAAACAACCCCTGCGGGATTTTTATTCCGAGGTGCTGGTATGCATTTCGTGTTGCCTGTCTGCCACGGGGTGTTCTTTCAAGGAGGCCTTCCTGAAGAAGAAAAGGTTCGTACACATCCTCGATGCTCTCTCTGTCTTCCCTTAATGATGCAGCAATCGTTTCGATTCCCACAGGGCCACCATTGAATTTCTCGATTATTGTGAGAAGAAGTCTTCTGTCCATCTCGTCGAGCCCTTTTTCATCAACATCTAAGGACAATAAAGAACTCTTTGTGATAGTAAGATCAATCCTCCCATCACCTTTTACCTGAGCAAAGTCGCGAATTCTTCTCAATAACCTGTTCGCTATCCTTGGTGTGCCTCTCGAACGGCGTGCAATTTCATGGGCAGCATTATCTTCGATTTCCATCTTCAATATCGCTGCTGAACGGAGGACGATTTTTCTGAGGTCTTCAGGATTGTAGAACTCAAGCCTGTTTATCACACCGAACCTGTCTCTTAATGGTGAGGTGAGGAGACCTGTCCTCGTTGTCGCACCTATAAGAGTAAACTTTGGTAGATTTAATTTTAGTGTCCTTGCATTAGGGCCCTGGCCTATAATGATGTCGAGCTGGTATTCTTCCATCGCAGGATAGAGGATTTCTTCAACTATACGTGGCAATCTGTGTATCTCGTCTATGAATAGGATATCAAGGTCAGAGAGATTGGTGAGTATGGCAGCAAGGTCACCGGGTCTTTCGAGCACAGGACCTGATGTTGTCTTGACATTTACCCTTAATTCCGTTGCGATGATGTGTGCAAGGGTTGTTTTTCCGAGACCAGGAGGGCCACAGAAGAGGACATGGTCGAGCGGTTCTTTTCTTCTCCCTGTTGCTTCTATGAATACTTTGAGGTTGTCTTTAATCTTATCCTGGCCAATAAATTCATCAAATGACCTTGGCCTCAGGGTGAGTTCATAGGTGGATTCATCCTGTGAGATAACAGGATTTACTGTCCGGTCTTTGTCAGTGGATTTACGATCATCTATCCTCTTCACGTACGTTCCCTGTTAAATATTTTAATGATTCTTTGAGGAGACTTTCAATGTCTTTGTGCCCTTTTTTATAAGCCTTTTCAAGATATTCCTGAGCAATAGATTTTTTATATCCAAGATTGATGAGTGCCGAGAGGGTATCTTCAAAAACCCTGTTTTTTATCTCCTTTGAAGAGGGCAATTTTTCTCTGAGCTCGAGGATTAATCTATGCGCTGTCTTTTTTCCGAGACCTGGTATCCTGCAGAGCAATGCAACATCCTCAGTCTCTATTGCGCGCAGAAAATCATCATGAGAAATTCCTGAAAGTATATTAAGGGCTATTTTTGGCCCTATGCCTGTGATACCGAGGAGTGTGATAAAAATCCTTTTTTCATCTTCTGTGGTGAAACCGTAGAGATGAAGAGCATCTTCACGCACATGTGTGTAGATATGCAGGAAAATATCTTCACCTTCGTCAGGCATGTTTGAGAGTATGTTAAGAGGGACATTTACCTGGTAACCGATGCCACCAGCTTCTATGATGACATTGTCGGGTCTTCTCGAGATAAGTTTTCCTCTTAGTGATCCAATCATAATGAGTGAAAAGTGATAAGTGACAAGTGATAAGTAGATAATAAAGATAGATACTGATAAAGACAATGTTCACTCATCGTCTATCAATTGCCTCCTTAAATTTTAAGGTATTTAAATGACAGAAGGCGAGGGCGAGTGCATCTGCGCTGTCTTCGGTAAGAAGAGGAGCTTGAGCACGGTGACTGGAGCGCGGGAATAGGATTCTCATCACCATCTCCTGAACCTGCCTTTTTTCGGCCCTTCCATAACCGGTAATAGCTTTTTTAACCTCAAGGGCACTATATTCGACTACATTGAGACCACATGATGCAGCAGCAAGAAGTGCAATTCCTCGTGCCTGTCCGAGGCTTAATACGGCTTTTGCACTTTTTGCAAAAAAAACTTTTTCTACTACAACCTCATGGGGACTATATTCCCTGATAATATCCACAAGGGTATCATAAAGATCTTTTAATACAATATGTGCCTTTTTTTTACGGGGAGTGACTATCCTGCCAGAGGTGATGTAGATACAGTCAGTAGTTTTTTTGTTTTTTGGTGTTTCTATGATTCCATAACCACAGGTAATACTTCCAGGGTCGATGCCGAGGATTCTCACCTCTCCGCCTCAGGCGGATTAGATGGATTATTTTCTCCTTGGTGTCTCAAAGAGTATCTCCTCCACCATCTGGCAGAGGACATGTCCCAGTGTGATGTGGGTTTCCTGTATCCTTGGTGTGTTATCAGAGGGGACGATGAAGGCATAGTCTGCCTTTGAAGCAAGTTTCTCTCCCTTAGCACCTGTAAAGACTATAATTCTGAGTTTCTTCTTCTTTGCCACATCCATTGCCTTCAGCACGTTACTTGAACTTCCACTGGTGCTTATGGCAATCACCACGTCCCCATCCTCGGACAGAGACTTGAGCTGTCTTGAGAACACTTCTGAAAAGTCATAATCATTTGCAATGGATGTGATCACTGCCATATCTGTATTAAGCGCTATTGCAGGAAGACCCGGTCTTTCTTTCTTGAAGCGATTGACAAATTCGGCTGCTATATGAGAGGCATCGGTAGCACTGCCACCATTTCCAAAGAGAATAAGCTTTTTACCCTCATTGAAGGACTCAGC
>VGWZ01000138.1 GCA_016873595.1 Nitrospira sp. | reverse complement strand
TCCCGTTTTCACGGGAAACCCTGGATTCTCTGGTCAAGCCAGAGAATGACACTTATTGGGTGATTGCATTTTCTTTAGAATACCTTGATTAATATGGTTTTAAATAAATAAATCGCTCAATTTAGGATAGACTAAATTTGGATAAGGAGGAGGATATGAAAAGAAAGATGAAGTTTATTGTAGGAGCACTATTTTTTGTTGTTGCATCATGTGCTGTTATCACAGTGAATATCTACTTTCCGGAAAAAGATGTGAAGGAGGCATACAAAAATCTGGAAAAAGAACTTATGGGTACTGACAAGAAGATTGAAGACAAGAAACCGGAAGGTAAATCAGAAAGTTCGATAAGATTTGAATTCATTACATCTGTATATGCTCAGGAGAAGGGACTCGCTGACAGGATTTCAGAAACGGTAAAAAAGATGCCAGATGTGGTGAATGCATACAAAGAAATGGGAGCAAGGATTGCTGATATTGATAGGCTCAGGGATAGTGGAGCGGTAGGAGAGGCTAATGACGGACTGCTCGCCGTAAGGGAAAAAACACAGACCCCTGCTGATAAGAAACTTGTCGACTTGGAGAACGAAAACAGAAAAACTGTCATGAAAGGAATGGCAAAAGCAATAGTAAGAATAAACAGACTTCCTGAAAAAGAAGAAAATCTGAACCAGGTGATGTCTCAGGCTATTGAACAATTTGCAGCAATCAGACGGGATTCTGCTAAAAAAGGGTGGTGGATACAGGACCCCAGTGGAAACTGGACAAAAAAATAAGATATCCATTAATATTTGTATCATGCAAAAATTAATAAAAGACTTAATACAGAAAAACAACACCAAAATACTCTTCGTCGTTCTTGACGGACTTGGAGGACTTCCTTTAAAAGGGAAAACAGAGCTTGATGTTGCACGTAAACCTCATCTCGATGCACTTACAGCGATGTCTGCTTGCGGGCTTCACATTCCCGTTGCGATGGGAATAACCCCGGGAAGCGGGCCTGGACATCTTTCTCTCTTTGGCTACGACCCGATTGAATGGCAGATAGGAAGGGGAGTACTTGAGGCACTTGGTCTTGGAATAGAATTAAAAAAGACTGATGTAGCCATACGGGTGAATTATGCGACTATCCAGGATGGCATCATTAAGGATAGGCGCGCAGGAAGGATTCCCACAGATAAAAATAAAAAACTTACAGGAAGACTGCAAGAAAAAATACGAATGATTGATGATGCCGAGGTAATCTTTGCACCCGGGATGGAACATAGATTTGCAGTTGTGCTCAGATTCCCTGAACCCCTCCCACAGGGTTCTGCCTCGATAAAAGACACAGACCCCCAGAAAGAGGGGAAATCCCCGATCCCTATTACCCCTGAAACACCACAGGCAGAGCGAGTTGCAAAGATCACTGAGAAATTAATCTCGCAAATCGCAGAGTCCATAAAAAATGAGCCAGCGGCAAATTTTGTCCTGCTTCGTGGTTTTTCACAGGTGCCTGATATCCCCCATTTTGATGAGATCTACGGACTGAAATCTCTATGCATCGCCACGTATCCCATGTATCGTGGCCTTGCAAGCCTAATCGGAATGGATTCACCTGCAATCACAGGGGATTTAAAAGAAGAGATAGATTTTCTCAAAAAGAATTATAATGACTATGACTTTTTTTTCTTGCACATGAAAAAAATTGATTCGTTCGGAGAGGATGGGAACTTCGCAGGAAAAGCCTCGAAGATCGAAGAGTTTGACAGCGTATTGCCCGAAATATTGAGCCTCAACCCTGATGTGCTCATAATAACAGGTGACCACTCAACACCTTCTGTTTTAAAGAGCCATAGCTGGCATCCTGTGCCTGTTCTGCTAAAGTCTCCATATGTTCTCGGTGACACCTGTAAGGCATTTACTGAAAGGGAGTTCACAAAGGGAGAGTTTGGTATCTTCCCCACAGTCAATCTCATGACATTAGCCCTTGCAAATGCAGGCAGACTCAAGAAATTCGGTGCATAATTCTGCTATTAGCTCTCAGCCATCAGCCATCAGCCTGATCGATACCCACTGCCATCTTGAAATGGATGATTTTAATCCAGACAGGGAAGAAGTCATTCAGCGTGCAAAAACAGCAGGTATTGAGGCAATAATTACTATCGGCTCTGACTTGGAAGGCAATCAACGAGGACTTGAGCTTTCTCAAAGATATGATTTTATCTATTCAGCAGTCGGAATCCATCCGCATGATGCAAAGGACTTTACAGAGGACATATTTGATCAAATCAAGGCATGGGTGACGCAATGCAGGATACAAGATACAAGATACAGGATGCAGGATAAAGAATTAAAAAATCATGCATCATGCATCATGCATCATGCATCTTCGCTTCCGAAGGTTGTTGCGATTGGTGAAATTGGACTTGATTACCATTATGATAATTCGCCAAGGGAGATTCAGAGAGATGTGTTTATACGACAACTTTACTATGCAAAAGAGGTCAATCTCCCCGTAGTGATACACAGCAGGGAAGCCAAAAAAGATACTATTGACATTCTCAGGGAATCAGGAGTTACCAAGGGAGTCCTCCATTGCTTTTCTGGCGATATCGAGATGGCGGAGAAGGCTATGGCAATGGGTTTTTACATATCATTGGCAGGACCTGTGACCTTTAAAAACGCAAAAAAGCCGAGGGAGATTGCAAAGGCGATACCTGATGATTATCTGCTTATCGAAACAGATGCGCCATATCTCTCACCCGAGCCGTTCAGGGGAAAGAGGAACGAACCTTCTTATCTCATCCATACAGCACGTGCAATTGCAGAAATGAGAGGCATAACGATTGAAGACTTTGCAAGGATTACTACTTTGAATGCAAAACGACTTTTTAAAATAGGTCAGTTACCAGAAAGAGGTGTAATCGCCTACAAGATAAGGGATAACCTTTATCTTAATATTACAAACCGGTGCACAAACGAATGTTCTTTCTGTATAAGATTTCACACAAACTATGTGAAAGGTCATAATCTAAGACTTTCAGAGGAACCCTCAGAGGAAGAGCTTAAGGATGCAATAGGTGATCCGTCACACTATAGAGAGATTGTATTTTGTGGATATGGAGAGCCTCTCCTGAGACTTGATCTGGTGAAAAGTGTTGCAGCATGGATAAAACAGAATAAGGGTAAGGTCAGGATAAATACAAACGGGCATGGAAATCTGATACATGGGAGAAATATTCTTCCTGAACTCAAAGGTATTGTTGATAGTATATCGGTGAGCCTTGATGCTCATGATGAAGAGACATACAACAGAGTGTGCAAGCCTACCTTTAAAAATGCGTATAGAGAAATTCTCTCCTTTATAAAAGAGGCCAAACAATTTATATCTCACATCCAGATTACAGTTGTTGATCTTGAAGGTGTTGATGTAGAAAAATGCAGAAAGATTGCAGAGGATTTAGGAGTTGGGTTTAGAATCAGAAAGCTTGATGTTGTAGGGTAAAGAATTTATTGAAAAAAATCGTATGCTTCACTAAACGGTATCTCGCCCTGTGTCCCATCTGAAAGGCGCTTCCATTTCACTTTACCGGAACTGATCTCATCGTCACCTATTATCAGAACATACCCTGCGGATAATCTATCTGCCTTTCTCAGCTGACTCTTTAAGGAATTACCAGCATATCCAATTTCAACCCATATCCCATTCTCTCTGAGCCTGTTTGCAATAATCAGTGCTTCTTTTTCTGCTGGTGCTCCGATGGTGGCAATGAAAACTTTAGGGTTAGGTATATCCTGTTTATTTGACGTTTGAAGAAGTTCTACAATTCTTTCCATCCCTATTGCAAAGCCAATCGCAGGTGTAGGAGGGCCTCCAAATTCCTCAACAAGTTTATCATAGCGGCCGCCTGCAGCCACTGCATTTTGAGCTCCAAGTTGTTTGGTTGTCACCTCAAAGGTTGTCCTCGTGTAATAATCAAGTCCCCTGACCATAGTGGTATTTATTTCAAACGGGACGTTGAGCAAATGAAGCAGGGAAAGAACTACATCAAAGTGAGTCCTGCATCCACTGCAAAGAAAATCCATTACTTGTGGTGCACCTACTCTAAGCTTTATGCATTCATCAACCTTACAGTCGAGTATCCTGAGAGGGTTATATTCATATCTCCTTTTACAATCAAGACAGAGCCTGTTCATTTTATCTGAGAAAAAATTCAGGAGGGCATTTTTATAATCAGGCCGGCATTTCTCACAACCAATGGAATTAACCTCGAAATTAAGTCCCTTTAAACCAAGTCTTTCGAGGAAGAGTTTGAGCATCGAGATTGTCTCGGCATCCAGCTTCGGGTCAGATGAACCAAGCGCCTCAACGCCTATCTGATAAAACTGTCTGAAACGGCCTTTCTGTGGTCTTTCGTATCTGAACATTGGACCTGAATAGAAAAACTTCTGGGGTGAGGGAAGATTATACAGATGATTTTGAACATAGCACCTTACAAGTGGAGCTGTCCCTTCAGGCCGAAGTGTAATACTTCTGCCTGCTTTATCAGAAAATGTATACATCTCTTTTTCAACAATGTCAGTGGTTTCTCCTATACTTCTCACAAATATATCAGTTGCCTCGATTATTGGTGCACGTAATTCCTGGAAACCATACGTAGAAAAGACATCCTTGGCAGTATTCTCAACCTTCTGCCATATAAATACTTCTGGTGGATAGATATCCTGGATGCCCTTCAGCGCATTATATCGTTCGGCTGAGCTTCGTCCCGAGCTCAGGCCGAGGGGCTCACGACGATGCCTCATGGTTCTTCCTTTAGCCCCTTTTCTTCTTCTCCTTCTCGCTCTTTATCAAACTCGAGCATCTTCAGGTGGCTTTCAATCAATCTCTTAAGCTCCTCCTTAAAATGACGCCGTATCCCTTTCAGATCAACGATATCCTCATGAATCTTAATCACCTTTTCCTGTGCTTCCTTCAGTATGGTATCTGACTTGAGCTCTGCCTCTTTCACGAGGAGTTCTGCCTCTTTCCGTGCATTTGTCTTATAGTCCTCTACCATCTGCTGTGCAGTCATTAAGGTCTCTCTGAGCGTGGTCTCCATGTCTTTGTACTCTTTGATCTGGTTTTCTAATCTATACACATTTTCTTTAAGAGTTGCATTTTCCCTGAGCAGATCTTCCATCTCTTCCCTGATTATCTCAAGAAACGCATATACCTCTTCAACATCAAATCCCCTGAACTTCATGGGAAACTGTTTTTGCTGGATATCAAGCGGTGTTATCCTCATA
>VGWZ01000137.1 GCA_016873595.1 Nitrospira sp. | reverse complement strand
AACGACGATAAATGGCATTTCCTCTGTGAACATATCATTCCCTAGATTTTTTGAAATACTAAAAAAGCTAACATCATGAAAGGCAATACTTATCAAATAAGTTGCACTGGGTTACGAGTAATTTACAATAAGTTTATCGGTTTTGTTTTTCACTGTTCACTATGAAAAAGGTTATTGCTATAGATGGTCCTTCAGGTGCGGGAAAGAGTACCATCGCAAGGCTTATTGCCAAAGAACTTGGCTTCGATTATCTCGACACCGGTGCATTATATAGAGCTGTTGCCCTTGCATTGAGAAACAGCGGGATAAAGCCAGAGGATGGTGATGATCAACTGAGAGACGTTCTCAATAATGCTTCTATCATTTTCAAAAACGGAAGGATCTTTCTTAACAACAGAGATGTTTCAGAAGATATAAGGTCAAAAGAGATTGACCACCTCTCCTCTGTCTTTTCCGCAAAAAAGATTGTCAGAGATTTCCTTCTCGATGCCCAGAGGAATACTGCAGTTACTACCAATATTGTCGTGGAAGGGAGGGATACCACAACAGTAGTATTTCCAGATGCATGGAAAAAGATTTATCTGGATGCTTCTATGGAGGAAAGGGCGAAAAGGCGCTCTCTCCAGTTCAGGGAAAGAGGTATTAAGATGAGCATAGAAGAATCCACAAAAAATATTATAGAAAGAGATATGAGGGACTCCAGAAGAGATATTGCACCTCTTAAGAAGCCAGAGGATGCGTTGTTAATAGATTCATCAAACCTGTCCATAGGACTGGTAAAAGAAAAAATACTTGAGTTTATAAGAGCCGAACCTTGAGTTATCTCTATTGGGCATTCTGGACAACTTTTTCTGTTTTTTTTAGGGTTTTTAACAGGCTTGAGGTCACTGGTTCTGAGAATGTTCCTGAGAAAGGTGGTGTTATCGTAGCAGCAAACCATTTGAGTTATCTGGATCCCCTTGTCATAGGAGTAGCTTTAAAGAGGCGCGCTACATACATGGCAAGGCAGGGGCTTTTTAAGATTCCCTTGCTCAGGACATTCATTAAGGCATTTTGCTTTCCAGTGAACCGTGGTAGACCCCAGGCATCTACAATAAAAGAGGCTGTCAAGAAACTGAAACAAGGGAAACTCATTGTTATGTTTCCAGAAGGAGGCCGAAGTATCGATGGGAACCTGCTTGATGCCAAAAGAGGCGTGGGTATGATCGCAGCCATAAGCAGAATGCCCATTGTTCCTGCTCTCATAAAGGGTACAGAGAATGCCCTTCCTGTAGGCGCAAAGTTTTTACGGCCTTCAAAAATAGAGGTAATATTTGGTAACCCAATAGAGATCGAGCATACGGAAACAGACAAACATTTTCAGGAAAGAATAAGCAGAGATATAATGGGAAAAATTAAAAACCTAAAAAGCGAGGGGCCAAGGGCAAAGAGCAAAGGGTTAAAAACTTTTTACTCCATGCTCTTCGCTCTGTGCTCTATACTCATTCAATGGAAATAATCGTAGCAAAGACTGCAGGGTTCTGCTTTGGTGTAAAGAGAGCTATAGACATAGCTTTTAAGATCTCAAAGGAAAAACGTAAGGGGGTATATACCCTCGGTCCCATAATTCATAATCCACAGGTTGTAGAAAGGCTCAAGGAAAAGGGCATAATCCCCATAAAAGACATTAAATCAAAAAAAGATATAAAGGCACTGATCATTAGAACCCACGGGATACCGCTTCAAGTTTCAAAAAAAATAGCATCCTTAGGCTGCGATATAATAGATACAACTTGTCCATTTGTAAAAAAAGCCCAGCATTATGCTAAACTCCTTAGGGAAGAAGGTTACCAGGTAGTAATCCTGGGTGAGAAAGACCACCCAGAGGTAAAAGGGCTCATGAGCTTTGCGAGCGGTGATGTCATTGTCATTGATGGGAAAAGTCCTCTTCCAAAGCTCAAAAGTAAAGTGGGCATCGTTGTCCAGACTACACAACCTCTGGAGGCATTGAAAAAGGTTCTCTGTGATGCTATCGAATATTCAAAGGAGATAAAAGTATATAATACAATATGCAATTCTACAGCCCTCAGATTAAACGAAACAGAAGAGATGGCCCATAAGGTTAACGTAATGATAGTAGTTGGTGGCAAAAACAGTGCAAACACAACACAGCTTGCAAGGCTGTGCAGGTCTTTTTCAGTACCAACATATCATATAGAGACCTCCTCCGAGATTAATGAGGAGTGGTTCAGGGGAGCAAAAAAAGTGGGTATTACAGCCGGGGCATCAACTCCCAAGTGGATTATAAAAGAAGTTGAAAAAAAAATTAGAGATATAGGAGGATAACATTTTAGTGGAACTTAAAGGGAATGAGATGGAAAAGCTTTATGCTGAGACCTTTCATAAGATTGAGGAGGGAGCGATATTTAGGGGAAAGGTAGTAGCATTGAAGCAAGATGGCGTCATTGTTGATATCGGGTATAAATCTGAGGGTTTTATCCCGATCGAGGAATTCTCAGAAGAAGAGCTCATCTCATTAGGGGTTGGCAGTAATATAGAGGTCTATGTTGACAAGATAGAGGATTCTGAGGGTATTGTAGCCCTTTCAAAAGATAAGGCAGCAAAGATAAAGACATGGGAACTCCTTGAAGAGGCATTTCAAAGAGGAACTCCTGTAAAGGGAAAAGTTGTTGGCAAAACAAAAGGTGGCCTTTCTGTAAATATATCTGGAGTCTTTGCATTCCTTCCAGGGTCACAGATAGATATAAAAACACCTAAGGAGATTGACAGCCTCATCGGGAAAACAATGTCATTTAAGGTGTTAAAGCTCAATAACAGGCTTTCTAATGTCGTTATATCAAGGAGGGCAATCCTCGAAGAGGAAAGGCAGAAAAAGAAGGCTGAAACCCTCGAAAAACTTAAGGAGGGCACTATCATTAAAGGAATTGTGAAAAATATTACTGATTATGGCGTTTTTATTGACCTCGGTGGAATAGATGGATTATTGCATATATCGGATATCTCCTGGGGAAGGATAAACCATCCTTCCGAGTTTTTTGCGATTGGAGACGAAGGTGAAGTTATTGTCCTGAAATATGATGAGGAGAATGAAAAGGTAACCCTCGGCTACAAACAGAAAAAGCCTGACCCATGGGTCACTGTCGATGAAAGATACCCTATCGGGAAAAAGGTAAGAGGTAAAGTCGTGAGCATCACTGATTACGGTGCATTTATTGAACTCGAGGAAGGTCTGGAAGGACTTGTGCATATATCAGAAATAGACTGGGTATCAAGGCCAAAACACCCGTCAAAGTACCTGTCCTTTGGCGAAACCGTAGACGCAGTTGTGTTAAAGGCAGATAAAGAGGAAAGACGGCTATCCCTGAGCATCAAACAGCTCAAACCAAGTCCATGGGAAGTTGTCTCTCAGCGTTACACGATCGGCCAGAAGATTTTCGGTAAGGTAAAAACACTTACTGACTTCGGTGTTTTTGTCAATCTCCCTGAGGGAGTTGATGGTCTTATACATATATCAGATCTCTCATGGACAAAACATATAAAACACCCCTCGGAACTCTTAAGAAAAGGGCAGAAGATAGAAGCTGTTATCCTGAGCATTGAACCAGATAAGGAGAGGATAGCACTCGGCCTGAAACAGCTTGAACTTGATCCCTGGGTTCTTGAAATTCCAGAAAAGTTTAAACTCGGGTCCGAGGCAAAAGGGAAAGTATTGCATATTACTGATTTTGGTATATTTGTAGAACTTGAAGGTGGAGTTGAAGGTCTTATTTACTCTTCCGAGATCATCAAACCGGCGTCTGGAAAGATCGAGGATGCTATAAAAGAAGGAGATGATATATGGGTGCGAATAATAAAGATTGATCTCGAAGAAAGAAAGATAGGGTTAAGCATGAAAAACCTGAAGAGGACAGAAGAATGAAAAAATTCTTTATGGTTCTTCTCGGTCTGCTCATACTTCTCGTTATTGTAAGTATCCTCCTCATAATGATGCAAAAGAGTATTTCTATAGGTGATCGGATTGCGCTTGTCCGGATAGAAGGTATGATTGCAGATTCGAAAGACAGTATCGAGGAAATCAAGGAATATGTGAAGGACCCATCGGTAAAGGCTATTCTCCTTCGCATTGATAGCCCTGGAGGTGCAGTAGCTCCTGCACAGGAGATCCATGAAGAAGTGAAAAAGGCTGTTGCAAAAAAGAAGGTAGTGGTCTCAATGGGCTCTGTTGCCGCATCGGGTGGTTATTATATCGCATCGCCTGCAACGAAGATTATTGCAAACCCGGGAACGATTACAGGCTCAATTGGTGTAATCATGGAAATCCCTAACTTAGAGGGGCTCATGAATAAGATTGGTGTCAAAACAGAGGTGGTAAAGAGCGGGAGGCACAAGGATCTCGTTTCCATGTTCAGGGGAATCAGGAAAGAAGATAGAGAGATACTTCAGAGAGTACTCGACAATGTTCACGAGCAGTTTATCATAGCCGTTGCAGAGGGCAGAAAGATGTCCCCTGCTGATGTGAGAAAGATAGCAGATGGAAGAATTTTCACCGGTGAACAGGCCATTAAGGCAGGTCTCATTGATGAACTTGGCAACCTCGAATATGCGGTACAGGCTGCAGCAAACCTTTCTGGAATTAAAGGAGAACCAGTAATAGTCAGTAAAAAAGAGCGTCTTTCTCTCATTAATTTACTTAGAGGCAAGATCCCAAAAGAACTAACAGATATCTTTCCCACAGTAAAAATAAAATATCTCTTTATACCTTGAGAAATTACATTATTATTTTTTAGGAGGTCCCATGACAAAATCAGTCCTCATAGAAAAAATTTCAGAGAAGGTTGGAAGCCTTACAAGAAAACAGACCGAGATTGTTGTCGAGACTGTGTTTGATACGATGAAAGAAGCCCTTTCCACGGGAGATAAGATCGAGATAAGGGGCTTCGGTAACTTCAGATTAAAGAACAGGAGACCAAGGATAGCAAGAAATCCAAAGACCGGTGAGAAGGTTGAGGTACCAGGGAAAAGAGTCTTGCACTTCAAAGCAGGTAAGGGCTTAAGAGAAGCGATGAATACTAAGTAAACTCTAATATCTAACCTAATCTGAGCGATTCATAGGTAATAAAAACATAGAAAAAATCACTTAGAGGGCGATAGAACCTTGTTATAATAGGTTTGCAAAACAACAAAAAAATATCACCCAATAAGTGAGGAAATTATGAAACAAAGAGAAAACAAAAGCAAGTGCAAAATCAGCAAAGTAGAGGTAACGGCAGATACATTGACAGGCAGAGGGGGGA
>VGWZ01000136.1 GCA_016873595.1 Nitrospira sp. | reverse complement strand
TTTGCTGAGCTGGAGCATATTCTGGTCTATTGTCTCAAGATGCATAGCCTGAAGCTTTACAATAAGAGCGTGTTCTGTCCGAAAGAATTCTACTCTGCTGAATAGTATCTTTGATTTTTTCTTTTGGGAATGTCTCTTTCATCCAGAAAAGATCATCAATATCGCCAAATTCTAAAATCCTTTCAATAATAAAAAACCAGTCATTTTCATATGAAAGTTTTTCCCTATCAACATCCCAAAAAAGGCTTTTTTTATATAGAGTTATCATTATTTATTATATCACAAAACTACAGTATACTTTGCTTTGAATGATCAGAAAAAAAGTGAGGCTATTCAAAAGGGTAGTTCCAGCGACATTACCCTGTGAAAACTTTTTCTGTGGATGGGGCAGGGGCCATAGAGTCGTAACATGTCAAGGTGTTCTCTTGTGGAATAGCCTTTATGTTTATCAAAGTTGTAATGTGGGTATTGCCGATGATATTCCAACATGATTCTATCCCTCAAGAACTTTGCGATTATCGAGGCAGCAGCAACAGCGGCACTTTTATTGTCTCCTTGAATAAGAGGGAGTTGCTTGATTGGAATCAATGGGAGTGAGAGTGCATCAATGATAAGTAAATCAGGGGAGGTGGAAAGGTCTTCTATCGCATACTTCATTGCAAGTTTTGTGGCCCTCAGGATATTTAATGTGTCTATCTCTTCATGACCAACAATTCCTATCCCTATGTCCAAAGAAGAATTGATGATCTCGAAAAAGAGAGGTTCTCTTTCTTTCTCAGGTACTTTTTTGGAATCCCTGAGCCCCTTAATCTTGATGTCCTCTGAAAGGACAACTGCAGCAGCAACAACAGGTCCGGCAAGAGGTCCCCTTCCAGCCTCATCAATACCCGCTATCCTTGTGAAGCCTTTTTGTCTGAGGTCTTCATCATGCTGGAAGAGGTCCATTATCAAATTCTCGTGCTTTTTCTTTGATCTTTGCAGCTTTGCCTTTCTTGCCCCTTAAATAATATAATTTTGCCCTGCGTACACTCCCCTTCTTCAGAACTTCTATCTTGTCTATGATAGGAGATTGGAGGGGAAAAATTCTTTCTACTCCAATGCCAAAAGATACCTTTCTGACCATGAATGTTTCCCTTGTACCGCCTCCGTGTCTTCCGATCACAATACCTTCAAATGGCTGAATTCTTTCCTTATCACCTTCTACAACCTTTACTGAAACACGTACTGTGTCTCCGACATTAAAGGCTGTAATCTTTTTCTTGAATGATTCTTCAACTGCTCCAAGTAAGCTCATTGTCGTTCCCCCTTTATTTCGCGAATTAGTGTATAGTCTTCATCACTGAGTCTGATTTTTTCAAGAAGCTCAGGTCTCCTTTCAAGTGTTCGTCGTAGTGCCTCTTTCCTCCTCCATTGCCATATCTCTTTATGATTTCCAGACAGCAAAACCTCTGGCACTTCTATGCCCATGAAGACAGGAGGTCTTGTATAATGGGGATAATCAAGTATCCCACTTGAAAATGAGTCTTCTTCTGCAGAACGCTCATCTCCTAATACTCCGGGTATTAAACGTGCAACAGCATCTATTATAACTAAGGCAGGCAATTCTCCGCCAGTGAGTATATAATCTCCTACGGATATCTCGTCATTAACAAGTGCTGTCCTTACCCTCTCGTCTATTGCCTCGTATCTTCCACATAACAATATAAGTTTTCTTTTTTCCCTTGAAAGCTCTGCAGCCATATCCTGATCAAATTTATTACCTGCAGGGCTGAGCATGATTACCCTTCTTTTCGCCCTTTCAGGGTACAATGTCTCAACAGCAGAGAAAAAAGGTTCAGGCTTCATCACCATGCCTGCTCCACCTCCATAAGGATAATCATCAACTGTTTTATGTTTATCTTTTGAAAAATCTCTGAGATTATGGATTCTTATCTCGATAAGCTTCTTCTCGAGAGCCCTTTTAAGAATACCCTCACCAAGATAGGCATGAAATATTTCAGGGAAGATTGTAATAACATCGCATTTCATGTGTTTTCCCTGACCGACAGTTTTTGAAAATGAGAACTTTGAGACATTCTATACTCCTGATAAATGAGAAGTAGGAAGTAAAATCTTTTTACTTCCTACTTTTTATCCTGATATTAAAAGGGGTTAAAGGATTAAACTCCTTGAGGTTGTTTCTTATTCGAGAATTTCAAGTACGCAGCGCTTTCCCATTTTTGTACCTGATGCGCTGAGTATTGTCCTCATTGCACGGGCTGTCTTGCCCTGTTTACCTATAACCTTTCCGAGATCGCTCTGAGCGACTCTGAGTTCAAAAACGGTTGTCTTTTCACCTTCAACCTCAGAAACAATAACCTCTTCAGGCCTGTCTACCAGAGCCTTTGCCATCTTTTCAACTAAGTCTTTCATCGTTTCCTACCTCCATGCGAGTTTTAGACTGTCTATCCAGCCCTTTGTATAAGTTTTTTAACTCTATCAGTAGGTTGTGCTCCTCGCTCCAACCAGAATTTTGTCTTCTCCAGGTTGAGTTTCACTTCTGGCTGATCTTTCAGGGGATTGTATGTCCCGAGAATTTCTATGAAAGGTCCATCTCTCCGTGCCCTTGAATCAGCAACAACTATTCTGTAATAGGGGTTCTTATGTGCTCCTAACCTTGTAAGTCTTATCTTGACCAATCCATCACCTCCTTAAAACAATTGCAATTTTAATATATTTTATGTAGTAAAGTAAAGTCCCCCAATAGTTCATTCTAAATAAAGGCTAAATTCACTTATGCTCAAGGTTATATAAAAGCTATCAAGAATGATAAAATATGCTTCAAAAGGTAGTCATAAATGGAAATCCCTTTTTCAAGATGGTATGATGCTATTTTCATACGAAGGTCGAGGCGCCAATATGACCAGAGGCTGTTAGAGCCAAACCTTTTAGTAACCCTCAACACAGTGTGCAAAGAATTTAGACCTTTTCCACAAGCCTGTGCTGTACTCGTCACACAGTCAGTCAATGATGTTTTTAAGGGTGCTATTGGCCACTACGGTAAGATCAAGGGTGCTCCTGCTTTTATTGCTTTTATTGGGAATATGGATAACCCGAATATTCATGAACAGGTTGGTTATTTAGGAGAAGGCATTATTCTTGAGGCAACAGCTTTAAACCTTGGCACATGCTGGGTAGGGGGGTTCTTCAGGCCAGAAGTAGCCGCGTCCCTTGCAAATATAAATAAAAACGAAAGAGTCTTTGCGGTAACACCTATTGGTTATGCCAGTGAAGCGTGGTCATTGGAGGAGAAAATAATGGCGGGCTTTGGTCGTAAACACCAACGTAAACCTCTGAGCGAACTGGTCACAGGACTTGAAGAACAAGAGTGGCCTCTAAGGATTAAGGAAGCTCTTGAAGGTGCCAGGCTCGCCCCTTCTGCTATGAACCGCCAACCCTGGAGATTTCAAATAGAACAAAACAGCATAACTATTTCTGTAGATAACCTTAAAGACACATTTAACATATCAAAACGTTTAGATTGTGGTATTGCAATGCTCCACATTGAAGTAGCTTTGTTGAATTATTGCGTAAAAGGAGAGTGGGATTTTTTAGAAGCTCCAAGGGTAGCTCGGTATACATTGAGGATAACAGGTGAGACGAAGTAATGTATAATGTAAGGGTAATGGAAAATAAAAAAGTCATTGAAAATATTTAGAGTTACGTAAATGAATAAGATGAGAAAGTTAGAAAAAAGACAGATTATGAAATTGGCATGGTTGTTACTTCCTGTGATCATCCTTGTGCTGTTATGGTTAGTCCCACCAATGAAATGGCTTACAAAGTTGTGGGTTTCTTTTTCATCGGCTCTCTTTACACTGGGCAAGATTTTTATTTGGTTTGTTGTTATCCCCGCAGTAATAATAGTAATATTCATTCTAAAAATGAAGAAAAAGAAAAATAATCACATTTGATATAATGAGTACTCTATTAACTTTTAATCAACGAAGATGAAAAAATGAGAAAAGTAGTTTCATGCCAATATTTTTAACAAAAACAATACTCTCCATTGTTCTCCTTCTTATTACATTTCTTGCAATGCTCACAATGTTTGAGGCATTAGGAAGAAGTGAGAAGAAATTTAATGTGTCAAAGCTTATGAAAGTCCACAGGTTCAACGGGAAAATCTATTTTGTGCTCTATCTTATCATTGCGTATTTCTGTATAGATTTTATGGTAAAGACTAAGGCAGAACTATCACCACGCGCTACAATGCATGCGGTATTTGCTTTAACAATAATTATGTTCCTTCTCCTTAAAATTTCTTTCGTGAGGATTTATAAACAATTTTATGGTCAAGTAAAGACAATCGGCCTTTTAATCGCTCTTATCACCTTTGGAATGGTAGGAACTTCTGGAGGATACTATCTCATCATTACCAAATTCGGCACAGAGAAGACATTTTATAAAGTTACCGACTACAAGGAAGAAATCACTCAAAAGGGGATTATTGTTAAAACAGACGCTGAAAGTATTAGGAAGGGTAAAGAAATTTATGAGAACAAATGCTCTTTCTGCCATGACCCCCCTATGGAACAGATACTATTGTAGGACCGGGACATAAAGGTATCCTCAAAAACCCATTGCTTCCTTCGAGTAAAAAACCAGCAACTCCTGAGAACATCGCGAACCAGTTGAAAACTCCTTATAAGGATATGCCGTCCTTCTCATATCTTCCCGATGATGATATACAAAACATCATTGCATTTCTAAATACACTTTAAGGAGATTACGGTTGCTTTCTCACGAACTCACATTCTCTCTTGCCCTCATTACAATAATACTCTGGCCTATAATACCTCTCTTCTGGATCCCTGTTCATTTTGCATCAAGGTTCTTCAGAAAATTGGGGCTTTTCACTTATGGGATGCCTCTTATTGTATGGCTCCCGTTAGTATATTTTATTTATAAAAACAGGGATTTTATCCTTCAATCAAAAATTGAAATTCCTGTTGTGTTAACTATATTAGGAATCATTTTATTGATCATGGGTACAGTGCTCCATATTTGGACTGCAAAAATTCTCGGTATCCGGGGAATTATAGGTGTCCCGGAAATATCTGACAAAATAAAGGGAAGGCTTGTCACAGAGGGCCCTTTCTTAGTGGTAAGACATCCGACCTATTTAGCGCATACTTTGATGTTTTCAGGCGTTTTCCTTATAACCGGTGTAATAACTATTGTGATTATCACTCTACTCGATCTTCTCGTAATCAATATCCTGGTAATTCCCTTAGAGGAGAGAGAACTTTTAATCCGTTTCGG
>VGWZ01000135.1 GCA_016873595.1 Nitrospira sp. | reverse complement strand
TAACGCCTGCTTAGTTGTCCCAACGTTGCTGACCCACTGAGCAATTCCTCAATTACTTGCCTCTTAAATGCTCCACTGTATGTCCTTCGTGCTCTCATTACGAGTCCCTTTCCGCCATAAAGTATATTTCAAGGCTGATTCTGAATTTTTTGGCTTCGTCAAATGCCATAGAATCGATTTTCTCAGGCTAACCTGCACTTACTATACCCCATTGCCTCTGTTACTTGATAATCTTTATGGCTTTTTGTACTCGCCAGCTTGCTAACCTTTTTGATCCTGGTGTCCAGTTAGAGGGGTTCACTCCACCTTAAGCAGATAGTAATTAGTTCAATCACGGTAATGATGGCTTTAGTACTGTTACTCTCTACAGTAGAACTTGGCTGGATTATTGTGAAAGACATTATTTCACCTCCAATATTTTTACTTGATATTAACGAGCTGCTCGAAATTTTTGGTCTTTTTTTGTTAGTTGTAATGAATTGAATTATTGGAAACCATAATGAAGACATACCTCGTGGAGAAAGTGAATCATGTTGAAGTAGTACTGGCAGTTGCCATTATAGCTGTAGCTCGCAAGGTCATTATCCTGGACGTAAAAGAAGTTTCGAGTCTCACCTTAATCGGCATAGGAGCTATTATTATTTCTCTCTTAGTTGGATATTATTTAGTAAGACGTAATCGTTAGTCTGTTTATTTTTAATAATAATGAACTATTGAACTATTGAAAATGTTTGAAAGAAAAATATATTACATAATCATTATTGTTGCTTGCACGGTACTTATCGCCTTCACGCACATCTTTATTTTTCAGGAACGATCACCTTTCATTATTCTTGAGGAACTGTACTATATACCTATTTTCCTGGGTGCATTGCTTTTCGGTCTGAAGGGTGCTCTTTTGACCTACCTACTTGTTTCTCTTTTATACCTGCCTTTCTTTTTTGGAAGCTGGACAATAACATTTTTAGGCCTGGTAGACAGATTGCTCCATGTTTGTTTACTGGACTATTTGCACTGCTTGCTGGTTTCCTTGTAGATCGTGAGAAGAAGCAGCAAAGGCAAGTGGAAAAAAACAGGTATCTTGCAGGTATTGGCCGGGTTGCCACAACTATAGTACATGACCTGAAAAACCCACTCATTACTATTTTAGGGTTCTCAAGACGTATACTGGAAGGGAAAGGAGACGCCAACACTGCTGCTCAGACGATAACAGAGGCAGCACAAACTATGCAAAAGATAGTCCACGATGTACTCGATTTTTCAAAGCCAATTCAACTGGAGTTAAAAGAAAACGATATCAGAAGCGTTATCAAACAAGCATCTGATTTTTGTAAGATCAAAGCCGAAGAGAGAGGTGTAGTGCTGACAAGTGACGTCCCTGATAATCCATTAAATATCATGATAGACAGTTTCCAGATACAGAGGGCGCTTGTAAATATTATTAGTAATGCCATTGAATTCTCTGGCAAGGGGCAGAATGTAATAATTACCACAAAGATAAAGAAAAGAAATCTGGTTATCAAGATTAAGGATTATGGTTCAGGTATAGATAAGGAGACCCTCGAAAATATCTTCACTTCATTTTATACAAAGAAGAGTGGTGGCACTGGTCTTGGAATGTCAATAGCGAAAAAGATTATCGAGGGGCATAAAGGTAAGATTAGTGTAGACAGTTATCCGGGACGGGGTACAGAAGCAACAATTGAATTGTCCTACAAACGTGCTGTTTAAGAAGGGAGGCAGATGAAGGTTCTTGTCATAAATTGCGGAAGTTCAACACTGAAGTTTCAGGTTATCGAAATTGAAAAGGATACTACTTTTGGTCAAGAACGACTGTTGGTCAGTGGCATTGTCGAAAGAATCGGGAACTGTGGAGAAATTAGGTTCACTTTAAAGAATGGCGAAACTCTCCGAGAGACTAAAGCAGTAACTGATCACGCTGAAGCTACCCGGAAAGTACTTAACTGGCTGAAATCTTCTGGTCTCCTGGAACATGAAATGATTAAGGCAGTTGGTCACCGGGTAATCCACGGAGGACATCACTTTGTAGAACCGACGTTAATAAATGACGAAGTCATAGATGTCATTGAGTCACTCAGTAACCTATCCCCTTTGCACAATGAGCCCTCATTAATGGCTATGCGTGCTGCCAGAGAGATACTGGGATCCACAATTCCAATGGTGGCAGTTTTTGATACCGCCTTCCATCACAAGATGCCTGAGCAGGCCTACCGTTATGCTATACCTTACGAATTGTCCGCTAAGCACCACATCTGGCGCTATGGCTTTCACGGAATAGCTCACCGCTACATGACCGAGCGGTATTCAACTATTACCTCTACGCCTGTCGAACAAGTCAGGATCGTTACACTCCAGTTGGGGAGCGGTGCTCAGCTGCTGCTGTTAAAGGAGGAAGCCCGGTAGATACCTCTATGGGACTGACTCCTTTGGAGGGACTGATGATGGGTACAAGGTCAGGCGATGTGGACCCCCATCTGCCGGGCTTTTTAGCACAGTGCGAGGGTGTAGATGTGAAGGAAGTGGAAGGGTGGCTCAATAAGAAGTCTGGATTGCTTGGGGTTTCCGGACACTCACAGGACATGCGGGAGTTGATCGAGGTTATAAAGCAAGGAGATTCCAGAGCAGCATTGGCAGTGGACATGTTCTGCTACAGAATAAAGAAGCAGATTGGGGCATATATGGTTGCGCTTAGCGGAGCGGACGCTGTAGTGTTTGGCGGTGGAATAGGAGAGAATTCCCCTGAGGTAAGGGCTCGTATCTGTGCGGGTATGGAATGGTGTGGATTGATCCTGGACGAGAAACTGAATAATGGAGTTAAAGAATCAGATTGTCGTATCAGTGCTGATGATTCTGGGATACATGCCTATGTTATTTTTGTGGACGAAGAGGGCATCATAGCGCGCGATACGCTTGACTGTTTATATCATTAAAAGTATTGATCAAGTGAACAGAAGAAATTCTTCATGAAAAGGGAGTAGAAAAGTAATTGCGACTTTTTAGGAGTATCAAAATGAGGCACAGGAAAGGAGGGGAAAATGTCTAATAGTGAAAGCATTGAAACCATTAGAAGGCAAGAATGGGTTGACCTTTATCGAGGGAAGAATCCGGCAGCAGATCGCTGGGCAGAGGGCTATGGCACCATCCAGCACAGTCCAGACACACAGTTTTGTGTCTTCAGTATGGCGGAGCTTTTATCAGTAAAGGGGATTCAGGGAGACGGCGTGCCACTCTTTGATTTGTTATACGCCTTAGACCGTGTTACGAGCGCTGCCATGTGGATAGTTGTGCACATGACTTATGCTCAGAATGTCTATCTCGATGGACGGGAGCTTGCTTCAGATGACTTCAGACTTAATCCGGAAGGACATACTGGAGGCGCCCTCAATATGGTGCCTGCCTATGCAGGTTATATGGCAATCAATGCGGTCACAGGACATACGCGGTCGTGGATTATGGGACAGGGACACTGTGTTGCTGCTATTGATACAGTAAACTTTCTGTTGAATAATATGAACCCTGCACACGCAGAAAGATACAATCTTACTGATGAAGGGCTTACACGTTACACTCGGGACTTCTACTCTTATAAGTTGCGTCATGATGGGAAACAGGACTCACCTCTGGGCAGCCATGTAAATGTGCATACAGCAGGAGGGATGGCTGAGGGCGGGTACCTTGGTTTTACTGAACTTCAGTATGTCCATATGCCCTTGCCAGGAGAACGGCTTGTTGTTTTTCTCAGCGACGGAGCCTTCGAGGAACAACGTGGAAGCGACTGGGCTCCACGCTGGTGGCGGGCTGAAGATAGCGGTATTGTGACCCCTATAATGATAAAAAATGGAAGGCGAATAGACCAGAGGACGACTATGTCCCAGCAAGGAGGAGCCGATTGGTTTGTAGAACACCTTAGACTTAATGGGTTTGATCCTATTGTTTTTGACGGAAGAGACCCGGCAGCATTTGTCTGGGCTGTCTTCGAAATGGAATGCCGGCTGGAAGCTGCTGCCGGGGCAGTAAGATCAAAAGGAGAATGTTATCCAGTGCCTCTTCCTTACGGTGTTGCTGTAGCACCAAAGGGTGCAGGCTTTTATGGCGAAGGAACGAATCTTGCCCACAATCTACCCCTTATGTCAAACCCGCACGAAGACCCTATGGCAGCGCAGAAGTTTAACAAGAGTGATAGACTTCTCTGGGTTCCCACAAATAAACTGAAAGATGCGATCAAAAAGTTCGAAAACCATAGTGAATCTGGTCGGTCCAGAGAGCGTGACAGCGTGACCATGCCCTGGCAAAACGTGATGTGCTCCTTAAAAAAGTCCCACCTCTGGTTTCCCGGAAGGTGCCAGAAAACAGAAGAGAATTTTCTAAATGGTCCAGGACTTCACCTATGTTTGCGATAGATGCTATGTTTCTCGCAACAGTTCAGGCAAATCTACATTTACGCCCTCGAATAGGTAACCCGGACGAGATGCGTTCAAACCGGATGATACAGACACTTGAGAATCTTAAATTTCGAGTGACAGATCCTGAGTTAGACATTCCAGAGGACATCCATGGAAACGTTATTACAGCTTTAAATGAAGAGGCAGTAGCCTCTGCAGCTCTTGCGAATAAAGGAGGCATCAACTTCATACATACTTCTGGAAGGTTTCGTTTCCCAAGGACCGAACGGGAAAGCATGCATTTGGCTTCAGCTTCCCTTCAGGCGGACCTCTACCCTGATTCGGTGCCTGAACGCATATTCGTTACCCACACACGGCCGGAACCGCTTTTGGGAACTTTGCAGCCCTTTAACACCGGAAGCAAGCGAACTATTGCTTTAGGGTTTATAAACCAGGGAGGCATCTTGAATGTTCCCGGAATGTTGTTTGTTAACCGCTGTACTTGGGCTCACATCATTCTTGAGACCGCTCATGTTCTTGATATGCCTGAAAAGGAAGTGCTGACATCTGAGGAGATATCTGCACTAAGTGGTAAAGCTTCTCCCGAAGGGGTAATTTTTTGAAAAGGGGAACGACAAATGGCTGAGCTACTCGATTTAAAGATCAAGGGATTAATCGAACAGAAGAAATGGTCGGATATCAAGGGACTCCTTTCCGAATTGCCAGCCCCTGATATTGCTGACCTTCTCCCCGTCCTCGATAAACCCGAACGCATTCTGATCTTCCGTTTATTACCTAAACCGCTCTTTTCAGAGGTTTTTTCATATCTGGAATCAAAAGATAAAGATGCACTCTTAAGAGATCTTACAGATGAAGAGACACGTCAGATTTTAGCTAATCTTACTCCAGATGACCGTACTGAAT
>VGWZ01000134.1 GCA_016873595.1 Nitrospira sp. | reverse complement strand
AAACCGATTACTGCTACAATCGGTCTCCCCACTTGCTTGATACTTTTAAGAATAAGCTCGGTCATATATTACTGTTTTATTTCTGAAACTCCGCCCGAGACAATAAATGCCATTACCTCGCTACTGCTTGCATTGATAATCGTAACCTGTTCTTTAGGCACCACAATAATCTGACCTGCGAAATTGTATGACTGAGGCAAATATACTACAACTTCATTAACCATTCCCCATGAAGCGAGGCTTTCTTTTGTAATAAAACCAATAACCTTTACATTGGTGCCTGGCAAAAGCGTAACAAGGACAGGTTTTTCAAAACTCCTCTTGTCTCCTAAGAAAGCGCTAAGTAAATCCTTACCCCTTCCATTTCTTCCTTTTCCAGACCTTTTCTGCCTCTACCGCAAAAAATACCACAGTTGAGAGGGCGAGTGTTATCGCCAATTCACTAAGGGTTAAGGGAGCTGTCTTAAAAATCGGATTTAAAAACGGCACATATATTGTTGCCATCTGAAGAGCAAAAGTCAGAATAAACGCTCCAACCAAAGGCTTATTAGAGAACAGTCCCTGTGAAAAGAGAGATTCCTTCTCAGAACGTATTGCGAGCACATGTCCCATCTGACTTAGGCACAAAACCGTAAAGACCATTGTTTGCCAGTGGGCATGTCCTGTTTTAATAGACCATGCCTGTGTGAAAATGGATACAAAACCCATAAGGAGTCCTACCCAGATTATATGGGTGCCGAGACCATGTGCAAATATACTCTCCTGTGGATGCCTTGGAGACCTTTTCATAATGCCTTTTTCTGCGGGTTCTGCTGCAAGGGCAAGACCCGGGAGACCGTCTGTCACAAGATTAATCCATAAAATATGAATTGGTAAAAGTGGAATCGGAAGTCCGAGAAAGGGTGCAAGAAATATTGTCCATATCTCACCTGAGTTACTCGTCATGGTATATTTTATAAACTTTCGAATATTGTCAAAGATCCGTCTGCCTTCCTTCACGGCCCTTACAATTGTTGCGAAATTATCATCAAGAAGAATCATATGTGATGCCTCTTTTGAAACATCAGTTCCTGTAATACCCATCGCAATACCTATATCTGCCCTCTTTAATGCCGGTGCATCATTGACGCCATCACCTGTCATCGCAACAAATTGCCCTTTATTCTGTAGTGCCTTGATTATCTTCAATTTCTGTTCAGGTGCGACACGTGCATAGACCTGTATCTTCTCCACCCTTTCCTCAAATTCCTCCAAAGGCAATTCCTCAAGTTTCTTGCCCGTGATTATCGTCTTTGAGTCATCCTCAATGATACCAAGCCTCCTGGCTATTGCCTTTGCCGTAAGTGGATGATCCCCTGTAATCATCACAGGCTTTATACCGGCAGTTTTACAAAGAGTAACTGCCTCTTTTACCTCCTCCCTCGGTGGATCCATCATGCCTATAAACCCTAAAATGGTGAGCCCTGTCTCAACATTCTCAGGAGACATATTCTCAGGTAGGCTATCCCACTTTCTCATGGCAATGCCAAGAACCCTTAGACCATCAGCAGCCATTTTCTCATTTACTCTGAGAATTTCCTCTACATCGATACCCTTTAATCCTTCAGATGTTAAGATACTGTTGGATTTTTCAACCAATATTTCTAAAGCACCCTTGGTAAAAGAGATGAAAGATACATGATGCATGATGCACGATGCATGACTTTTTTCTTCCTGTATCTTGTATCCTGTATCCTGTATCCTATGAACCGTCGTCATACACTTTCTCTCTGAATCAAAAGGTATTTCAGCAACTCTTGGAAAATACTTTATGAGTTCATCTTTGTTAAAGCCTGCATCTTGTGCAGCCAAAAAAAGAGCTACCTCTGTTGGGTCACCTATGACTTTACCATCTGCATTAATCTGTGCATCATTGCTTAATGCAAGGGCAGTCATAAGTTTTTCATGTCTCCTAACTCTTAACTCCTCACTCCTCACTATCTTTTCATCTACATAAACCTCCTCAACTGTCATCTTATTTTGTGTAAGAGTACCGGTTTTATCAGAGCAGATATATGTCACAGAACCGAGCGTTTCAACCGCTGGAAGTTTCCTTATGAGTGCGTTCTGCTTGACCATTTTTTTAGCGCCTATTGCAAGCGATATGGTTATTACAGCCGGAAGCGCCTCAGGTATCGCTGCAACAGCAAGAGAAATTGCAGTTAGAAACATCAGGACAGGAGATTCTCCCCTAATGATACCAATACCAAATACAATGGCACATATTGCAATAACAACAAGAGCAAGCCTCTGTCCGAACCTTGCAAGCCTTTTCTGAAGGGGTGTCTTTACCTCTTCTTCCTCTTGAAGCATTGTAGCAATCTTTCCTAATTCTGTCTCCATCCCTGTAGCTACAATAATTCCAGTACTTCTACCGTATGATACTGTAGTACCTTTATATACCATGTTTTTTCTGTCTCCGAGAGGGATCATCTCGTCGTGAAGGACTTTGATATGTTTTTCCACAGGTATCGACTCTCCGGTCAATGCTGCCTCTTCGACCTTCAATTGTGCTACTTCAATTAATCTCATATCTGCTGGCACAATCTTACCAGCCTCAAGGGTAGCGATATCACCAGGGACGAGTTCAGATGCTGATATATCAGCAGGTTTTCCTTCCCTTATGACAGTTGCGGTAGGCGCAGCCATCTTTTTAAGAGCTGCCATTGCCTTTTCCGCCCTGTATTCCTGGACAAACCCAATAACGGCATTGAGCACGACTATTACAATTATGGCTATGGTATCCGAAAGTTCCCCGATAATGCCGGATATAATTGCAGCAGCAATGAGGACAAGAATCATGAAGTCCCTGAACTGATCAAGGAACATCATAAAGGGAGACTTCTTTTTCCTTTCCTTTAATTCATTGGGGCCATACTCTTCAAGCCGTTTTTCTGCCTCTTCTGATGAGAGCCCCTGAAGGGACGTTCTTAGTTCTGCAAGAATATCATCTATTTTTTTCTGATGGCAGCGCATAAAATCCGTATTATTGTAAAATAACCTGTTGTACACATAGGTCAGGCAAGATACCTGACCTATGTTCGCAAGTCAATTATAAGCAATGGAAAGAAAAGTAGCATGTCCCTCTTGGTACATCTGATAACAAATGATTACTTCTTAAAAACACTGAATAACTTATCAAGTCCTGTTTTCTCAAGCTTTGATACAGTCTCAAACTCTCCAGCATCAAGCCATATCCCTTCGCACTCAGAACATTCGTCTATCTTTATTCCCTTGTAGTCGATCTCGATAAGTTCCATACCACACTTAGGGCACCTCATATAATGAATGTCCTTCAGCTTCCTTTTTTCCTCCTCACTTAACTTTTCATGCTTTTCTTCCTCGATTTTCTTTTTCCGCTCAAACTCCTTCCTCGCAAAATACTCCTCTTCCTGTTCGCTCGGCTTTAATGGCATAACAAACCTCCTTTTTAAAAATTTAAGTTATTAGTTATTAAGCCATTAAATTAATGGCTCAGCCTTATCTTTAAATAATATCACATGCGTTATCCTGTTATCTTTATTTTTGCTACCCATTCTTCACTTTAGAGGCAATACTTTTCACTTTTCTAAGCAACCTTCTTGCCCATACAAATTCAGTGGCAAGAATCGCTAACCCGCTTGGAATTACTACTATAGCAGGTCCTGGCAATACTATCATTGCCAATCCAATTAGCAGTACTGTAAAACCAATTACTGCTATTATCAGCCTTTTTGCTTGCTTAATACTTTTAAACAAAAGTGCAGTCATATATCATCAATCAAAAAACCAAAGGGTTGAGACTTGCTTTTTGATGCCTCCTTTTATCAAAAGAGTAAACCCCGTTAGAAAATAACTTTCTAACGGGGTAAAAACCTGATCACTTTTTGTTTTGAACCCTGACCATCTCTATGGGTTGCTCCCTGCCACAATGTTTGCAAAACATTGCATCTTCTTTAATAATCTCTGCACAGTAAGGGCACTTTTTGGTATACCCTTCAGATACCAGAGGTGGAAGCAATGCAATAACAATAATGAGTAACGGAACAATCGCACATAGTATAGACCACCATATCGGGCTGCGACCCTTTCTTCTGGCTATAATGCCGCCTACAATGCCTGCAATGATAACCAGTAATACATATCTAACCAATGGATACCTCTTGGTAATGATTACTCGGTTATCTCTTTTGTATATCACCTACGCCTATAAATGGTACTGTTCCACCACCTGTAACCTGTGGGAGGATTCCATTCCATTTATCTATAGCCTTAAGATTTGCCTCTATCTTTCTAAGCTCTATAAGGTCCGGTGAAATATTTGCCCTCTGCAGCCTCAGGGACTCTGCTTCTGCCTTTGCTGCTGTGATCTTCTGCTCTGCCTCTATCCTTATCCTATCGAGGTCTCTTTTTGCCTTTAGTGCAAGCTGTTCTGCTGTCTGCTTTGACTCAATAGCTTCCATAAATATCTTGGAGAAGCTGAAACCGACGATAGAAAATGCATCAACTGCTATATTGTGCGTCATGAGTCTTTCAGCAAGGTTTGCTCTCATTGCCTCGCTTACCGCCGGCCTCTTTGTGATAAGCTCTTCTGCTGAATACTTGGCTGTCACAGCCTTTACTACCTCCTGCACTGCAGGGTCTATGATTCGCTCTTTAAAGTGTATGCCGATGGACTGATAGACAATATTCGCCTTATCCTGAACTATATGATAGTTAAGCGCGACCTCTGAACTCACTTCCTGAAGGTCAGACGATGAAGCAGCGGCACTCGTTAAAGATTTCTGAACCTTGACATCCATCGGGATAACTTGCTGCATTATAGGTATCCTGAAATGCAGCCCTTCTCCAAACACATTCTCCTGAACAGCGCCAAAATTAAGGACAACCCCTCTTTGACCTGCCCCAATCTGAACCCATGGATTTAAAAGCAGGAAAAACACCAGAATTGCTCCAATAATTATTACTATCCTCAAAGGGACTTTCTTCATTGCAGACTGCATTGCTGCCTTTGTTGCCTCCTTTGCCCTGTAGATATCTCTCTCATCCATTATGCTACCTCCTTTTTCTGTTTTTTCATCTTAAGTTTTTTAAACAAGTTCCTTGCCCAGACAAATTCAGTAGCAAGGATTCCTATGCCTGCAGGTATTACAATAAATGCAGGCCCTGTCAATACAATCATGGCAATGCCGATGAGCAGTATTGTAAAACCAATTACCGCTATTATCAGTCTCTTTGCCTGTTTTACAGTCTTAAATATAAAAGCGTTCATGCATTAATTGATTGCTATCATAACATCGAGGATATTCCCAAGTCATTTTTTCTGCTTAGTAATCTTTTTAAAT
>VGWZ01000133.1 GCA_016873595.1 Nitrospira sp. | reverse complement strand
TTTTGGGAGCAGTACTAAAAGGACAGGACTTGATCGCCGGTGCGAGGTCAAAGAAGTTTGTAACCTGGGAAAAGCACTGGGAGGTATCGCAATGGACCTACTTTGATAGAAAAGGAAGGTTCGCAGGAGATGCAGGCAAAAATGGAGTTATTGGTGATCAAACTGGGGGTGGAAATGAGGAGCAAACTTCTGGTACAAGTGCAGTTGGTCAAATAGGCACTGCTAACTTTATTAATCCACCACCAGAGCCTATCACCATGGGTTCTTACACCTTTTGCATGAAAATGGGATATGACACTGAGGCCGCTGTCACCAGAAATGTAATAGTCATCTGTAAGCCAATCGCCGGTAGCTGTAATGCTACCTGCACAACAGTATTTACTGCTGATGAATTGGTTTATATGGAAGCTGTTGATACTTCTATAGATGGCGTTGCAGATGCAGGAGATGGTAATGTTAGAGCAGCCACAGCAGTTACTACAGTAGTTGGCTCGAATAATAGGGTTGTCACAGCGGTAACGGAAGAGCCCGCATCTGCTGTATGGAATGACACTACCCACTTAGCACTTGTTTACTATTTTGACAGACCTCGTTAATCCTCACATAGTTTGATATTTACAAAAAGGGGGAGGCAATTGCCTCCCCCCTTTAATTTTTGACAACCTCTGGTTATTATGATATGCTAAATTCAAGGCATCAGAGGAGGTATTATGAGAAGAGTGTTTTTTATATTGCTGCTGATAATTACAGTGAGTTTTGTCATTCCCTCTTATGCAAAAGAAGTCTCCTTCACACAGGAAGACAGGGACAGGCTCATAAGGCTTGAAACAAAGGTTGACGAGGGATTAAAGGCTGTTAACCAGAGGATTGATGCAACAAACCAGAGGATTGACACGCTAAATACCTTTATGCTCTGGGGATTTGGCATCCTCTTTGGCGGTATGGGGATACTGATAGGCTTTGTTATCTGGGACAGAAGGACTGCCCTTGCCCCAGCAATCAAGAGGAATAAGGAGCTTGAGGAGAGAGGGGATAAAATAGAGAGGGCTTTAAGGCGATATGCAAGAGAGGACCCAAAATTAGCCGAGATTTTAAAAGAAGAGGGGTTAAAAATTAAAAATTAGGGACACATCCCATATTATTCCCTTCGAGTGCGAGGGACCGACCTTACTTTGTTAAAGCTGAAACCTTTGCTTCTAAAAAGGCAAGCCTCTCTCTGATTTGAATTGCAATATCTATCTTTTCATCAATTCGTCTTATCTCAGAAACAAGCTCATTGTGTTTAGAATCTATCTTCTCATCAAGCCTTTGTATCCCTGAATCAATCTTCTCATCAAGCCTTTTAATCTCAACCTGTAATGCTCTTAATTCAGGGGCTACAATATCCTGCAATGCCTGCTTTACCTCTTCATATACGCCCATAAAACCTCCTTACAATTTATAATACTACCAGAAAATCCAATAAAAAGAAAGGTAAATCCTAGCATAAAAAAAAGGAAAAAGCATGTTGAAGAGGTTTAAAGGCACCGTTTTCATAAACAGCATCTCTTATTTTAGCGATTACTCAGGATTACAATTTTAGCGGCGTAGTATAAATAACATAGAGCAGAAAGCCACAGAAAACCAGCAGCAATAGACCAGTGATTATACGGTACTTTATTACAAATTCTTCTGTTCTGAGAAGAACCCTGCTTCCAAACTCATTTATCCTGGTTAGATATTTTGGAAAGAAAAGTAAAAATATACTGCTGAGAAAAGCCGCAACAGCTGCTACAATTAATAGAAGCATTGAAAACAAACCCATTTTAAACCTCCTTTATAATCTACCAAAAATTATAGAATATACAACACATTTTTCTCAACCTCTTCTCTGTAATATTCGCTTTTTAATATTCCAGGGCTACGTCAAAGTCCGTAAAATTGCTAATGGATGCGCAGTATGTCATTCCCACGAAAGTGGGAATCCAGTATTTTCAATAGGTTCTGCCCCGTACTTGATACGGGGCTGCTTCCGCAGGAATGACGGTAAAAAGGAACTTTGACGGGGTCCTGCGTAATATTCGCTTTTTGCTTGTATATTCTGGCGTAGTTTTGCTATTTTTAAAAATAAACCCCGTTAGAAAGGATGGGGCTTTAAACCCCCTTTCTAACGGGGTAAAGGATTGACTATTGTTTTTGTTATTGTTATCCATATTCTCAATCTTCCTCGGGTATTACTTATTATTAACCGCATCTCCTGACGCTCCACTTGTGGAGGTTATTAGAAAGGTGCGGAATGGTGAGATTTTAACCTTAATTGGAGGAATAACGGCTGTCCTTCATCTCTTCAGGCGCTCTAAATGAAGAAAATGGCGGGACAAGTTTGACATCAAAAGGTTACTCTGCTATCATGAATTGAGATAACAAAGAGCCAGCAGTCAAAAAGATAAAGGCAGGAAGGAGGCAGGATGCCGCACATCGAAGAAAAGGTAGAAAGCCTTGAGGCAATACTGGGACAGTTTATTGTAAATACAACAAGATTTGAAAACTGGACAAGAGAAAACATCAAGGAGATGAATAAAAAATGGGGAGAACTTGCAAGTAAGATGGGCACACTCGTAGAGGATATAGTGGCCCCTAACATAGGCGGTATTGTAAAGAGGTATTTTGGATGCGCGGATTTTGATTTCTTTGCTATAAGGGTTAAAAAAAGGAATACGAAAGACAGGAATAAAACAAGGGAGTTTGATGTGATTGCTGTTTGTGATGATAAGGTAATAGTTAATGAAACAAAATCCACACCGAGGATAACCTATATAGATGACTTTATAGCTGTCTTAAAAGAATTTCATGATTATTTCCCCGAATATGATGGGAAGAAGGTTATACCCGTATTTGCCTCTCTTTATCTCCAGGATGATGTTGTGAATTATCTTTCTAAGAATGGCATCTATGCAATGGCGATGAAAGACGACACAATGGATTTATTAAACTTTGAGGGGATAAAGGAGTGAAGAATTCAAGCATGATATTAAGAGAAGCGATAGAAAAAAGACAGGCAGAGGAAATAGCATTTATCCGTTCTGATGCGATGGAGAAAGCAAGAAATGTTGCAACCCTGCTAAAAGAAAAATATGGTGCTAAAAGGGTGATATTGTTTGGCTCTATAGTTAAGAGTGATTATCTTCATGAAAGAAGTGATATTGACCTTTTCGTAGAAGGTATAAAGTCAGAAGATTTCTTGAGAGCAGGAGCTGATGCATGGAGGGTTACGGATCCCTTTGATGTAGATATTATACCAGCCGGGATTGCTCACAAAAATATACTAAAAAAGGCTTTAAAAGAAGGCATAGAGTTATGAGTGTCCTTGAGGTTCTTCATGCAGAAATAAAAGATGAACTGGAGTGGACAAATATTAAGCATTTGTTAAAAAAATGGTTCTTCTGGGTTTTGTGTGGTAAATAATCCCCCCTTTACTAAAGGGGGGCGAGGGGGGTAAATAATCCCCCCTTTACTAAAGGGGGGCGAGGGGGGATTACTAAATAATGCTTTTATACAATACTGAACTTAAACCTGAATCCTGCGTCATTATTTGAAATATGATAACACAAATTTCAATGAAAGCTATCAAATATAATGTTCTCTGGTATAATAGGTTTCGTTTAAAGGTTATTCCAATAACCTACTTTTTAATTAGGTTAACGGAACACCTAAGTCCGTCATTCCTGCGAAACTTGTCCCTGCAGGTAGTAAGCAGGGAGCAGGAATCCAGTATTTCGTCTGTTTTTCTGGATTCCCGTTTACACGGGAATGACATTTTCATGCAGGATTCAGGTTAAAAAATATTCACGAGAACTCAGAAAGAATATGACTGATGCAGAAAGGCTGCTGTGGTCAAAACTGAGAGGGAAGCAACCGAAGGGATTACAGATATACAGGCAGAGAATCATAGGCAATTATATAGTTCCTAAATTGAGCGATTCTAATACTTTGTCATTCCCCGACCCCCGATTACGACATTCGAGGGCATGCTTGATCGGGGAATCCAGACGCCGTCCCCGCGAAAGCGGGGAACTATACACAGGAAATGGATTCCTGTTTGCACAGGAAACCCTGGATTCCCGTTTTCACGGGAAACCCTGGATTCTCTGGTCAAGCCAGAGAATGACACTTATTGGGTGATTGCATTTTCTTTAGAATACCTTGATTAATATGGTTTTAAATAAATAAATCGCTCAATTTAGGTAGTTGATTTCTACTGTCCCAAAGCGAGTATGATTATTGAAGTTGACGGTGGACAACATTATACTGATGAAGGTATTATAAGGGATAAAATCAGAGATGATTATCTGGAATCTCAGGGGTATAAAGTTTTGAGATTTTCTGATAGAGAAATCTTTGAGAATTTAAGCGGAGTTATTGAAAAGATAAATGGAAATTTGTAATCCCCCTACATCCCCCTTTAGAAAAGGGGGACTTATTTGTGGAGGGGCATAGAGAAATGATAGCTATGTTTTAACCCACACAAAAGCCTGGAGAGCCAAACATTTTGTTGTTATAACGAAAAATAAGGTTTGCATCTCTGGAGGATATAAAATGACCGAAAAAACACTTCTCAAACGGATTGTTATTAACCCAAAGATTATGCTGGGCAAGCCGGTTATCAAAGGGACAAGATTAACAGTGGAGATAATTATGTTACGGAAAAATCATTTATGTACTATTTGTAAAAATCATTTGTGGACTATTGATGTACCCACTTGTAATGTTAATTGGGAGAATGTTACATTTTGTCATTCCCCGGCTTGACCGGGGAATCCAGAAAACCCCTGGATGCCCGCTTACGACCTGCGGGCATGACGAACAGGAGACGTTTATGAACTTATGAATGTCCATTTTTTATTATGAAACCCTTTATAAAGCATGTCCACAAATAGTTTCCCAGATGTGCAAGAATGACCTTTACGTAACAACAGTGGAGATAATTATTGAGAAGATTGCATATGGAGCAACAATAGAAGATCTTAAAAAAGATTATCCTTTTCTTACAGAAGACGATATAAAGGCTGCCCTTCTTTATGCAGCAAAACGGTTAGCTCACGAGGAGGTTTATGCCGCATATAGTTGAAGTAAATACAAGTGTATTAAAAATGAAGCTTTATGGAAGATTTGGAAACAAACAGTCTGGCTTCACCCTCATTGAGCTTGCAATAGTGCTGATAATATTAGGCATCCTTGTGGCACTTGGTGCAGCCTTAGTTGGACCACTTACAAAGAGGTCGAAGTATGACGAGTCAAGAGAAGTTGTTAAATCAGCAAAAGAGGCGGTTTTAGGTTATGTTGTAAAGAATGGTTACCTGCCTGCAGACCTTGAAACAGCAGGTGCGAGAAAGCTTGATGCATGGGGAAACGACCTTGTG
>VGWZ01000132.1 GCA_016873595.1 Nitrospira sp. | reverse complement strand
CTGGATTCCCGTTTTCACGGGAAACCCTGGATTCTCTGGTCAAGCCAGAGAATGACACTTATTGGGTGATTGCATTTTCTTTAGAATACCTTGATTAATATGGTTTTAAATAAATAAATCGCTCAATTTAGGTATAATCTTTCTGCATCCTCTTTAGTTCATCAGGATATCGTGTTGTAACACTAATCCCGCTTAAGGTAAATATGAAATCGTATAATTCTTCAGGCACTTTAAGTTTAATTTTTTCAATCAAAAAAAGAAGGTTATGCGTTCTTGTAGGGATCTCTTTAAGTTTTAATAAATATAATCCTTTTAATGCTTTCTCAATAGCAAGATGACACAGAAAAACAGCATAAATATATTTCTTATTGCCAAACATTACCTCGGCTGATTTTATATCATAATCAGCTTGTTTTAACCATTCCAGAGGTTTTTTGCTCATATGATTTTCTCCTTTTATTTTTTGTTTTATATTCAGCCGATAATTTTGCCTTTTCTTCCTTTATCCTCTCTAAAAGCACGGTAGCCGGTTCATCCGTTGGGTTCTGAGTCACCAGCCTACCTTCAAATGCCTTTTTCAAAATGCTCTGCCTCAACTTTTCTGCCTGCTTTAGACTCTGATCAACGATCTTCTCAATCTCATCCGCCACTGAAAACCGTCTCTCAATTTCCTCAACAATTTTGTGTTGCTCGTGAAGAGGAGGAAGGGGGATGTTTATGGCGTAAGCATCATTTCTGTTTAAACCTGGTATCGCTGTTGATTTATCAAGGGAACTTAATCTTAATGTAGAGAAAAGATAATACAAGAATTGCAAGTCAACTTCAGATGGGGGGTACACATAGTAAGTTGTATCTATCGGCCAACACGGAACTTTTGATAAATGAACCTCACCTGCAGCCCCTTTTCTTCCTACAATAATACAAGGCTTGTCAGTTAGTGGAGTTGTATGATACCCAATGATACCATTTGAACCATAGACAGGCACTCTACCACTTGAATCCCTTTTATCTTTTCTAATACCCTTTCCGTATTCAAATGTTACTATTTCTCCCAATCTTACCCACCCCCATCTCTCTTTTTCTTTTCTCCATTCCTCTGTCAATTTCCCCTCAAAGGCATACTTCAAAACCGCCTGCCGATAACGCTTTAACTGTGCTTTAATTTTCTTTAACGCCTCTACCCCTGCATCCAGCCTCGTAAAAAGTTCCTCAATCTTTACTACTATACGGTGTTGTTCGGGAAGCGGAGGAAGAGGAATTAATGAGTTTTCAAATTTGCCTTTGGTAATATGTGCTAAACCCGCTGTACCATGTGCTTTGCGGATATATTCATCAACATTCCTATTCAGTAAGTGCATTAGGAAGTTCTTATTCATGTCTTCTTCATTAATTTCTACCTTAAAGATATGCTGATTAAGAACTGCTTTGCCTCTTCTCCATATGTGAGCACCAAATGATGTACCTGGTGTTCCAGACCAAGCGAATAACAACTGACCATTATCCACAAGATATTTTTCATCAACCTTGAAATTGCAATAGTTGAAATCAGCTTCATTATTGTTTAGATTCTGAATGCGGATTATTGGTAACCCCTCAGAAGCCCATTCACTAGGCTTAAAAGCTCGCCCATTTATTAATGCACAAACATCGGTTATCTTCGTCCACACCCAGCCTTTGGGAAGGGGTTGAATGTTTTCACCAATATCTTTGAGTTGCCCTTCTATCATTAGAATAACCCTAATTGTTTAGTATCTTTGTTGATCCCAATTAGTCCATCATTGTAAATTGCACCATCCGCATCGGGAAAATAACTTACTGAAAACTTGCGGTGTAATCTGTATTCTTGTTTCCAAGGCTTTTTTCTAATGTCTTCCATTAAAAGAGCAATATTTTTTGCAAACCATTGTTTAGTTTCTCTTTCGGATTTTGGTTCTATGGCACTGGCTACAGAGCCGAGTAAAAGATCTGTCAATTGAAGTAATTCTTGTTCAGGAGTAAAGGGTCCCTCTTCACAAGATAAGCATTTTATTCCCTTGAGTTTAACATCGGGACCTTTATAATCTCTTGTATCACTTACCATTCGCTTGGATAAATATTCTTCAAAGTTATCCGTTCACTGCAAGCACATTAAACTTTATTTTTTCAGATAATTCCTCTTTCCACATCAAAAACCATTCTTTTGCAACTTTTGGCTTTATTCCATAATTGCCACCAAAGGATTTTGGAAATTTATTGAAGTGAATCTCACCATGATAATTATACTTGAGTCTTATATCTTTAAGCTTCCTATCAATTTGTTCTGCATGTTGTTGAGTCACCCACAGCAAGCCTGTGGAAACCCAATTACCGTGGCCATAGACTCCGCTTTCATCGTGAAAAACTAAGACATCTGGTTCTAAAAATGTATTTTTAAAAAGATCGGTATCTATGCTGCCAGCACCTCATTCAACTCTTCTAACAACTCTTTTATCATCTTTTCTATTTCATTCCTCGGCAACTCTCAATACTCTCCTTTACATAATCCTGTAGATATTATTTTTTCACTTCTATTAAGTTTGATATATCCTTTAAGACATCTTCAAGAGAAGGTCTTTTGGCAGGCAAAAGATTGTCGGGCAAGTGCTTGTGTTCTGGATATGTTGACAGTGACTTAGCTTTCGGGTCAAGGGCATTGTCATACCTAAAAACGAGGGTGTCATCTTGCGTTAAGTAGTTATAAGCATATTTCAAAAAAATAATATTTTCTGATTTGCAAACAATGAATTCTTTGAAATGTAATTTTGAGCCATTGATAAAGGTAATCATGCCGGTTATATATGCGGCATCCGGTGGGTACTCTTCAAAAGAGAGATTTTTAGATTCGACATACGGGCTTGATTCAATTGTTTCAAAAACCTGATTCAGATAATCCTTTATTCGCATATCTCAACAGTTTCAAGCGCTTTTAGTTCAGATTCCAGATGTTTTAAAAGTTCAATCTTTCCCTCCAGTTCTATGAGTTGCATTTCATTGGACTCGGTATGTTTAATCTCGCCCGCCATAAGCTTATCAATATCTATTCCAAGACTTTTTGCAAGCGAATCAATCTTATTCTTTATGCCCCTGATGGTATCCATAAGGATTCTTTTTTCTCTGTCCATAGCATTCTTTAAGAGAGAGACTAATGTATCTGGAGAATCACTTTTTAAAGTTATTGTCTGCATACAAAAACCCCCTTTTCTTTAAGTATCCTATCATTATCAGAACATAATTAACAATTTCCCTCACGCTGCCAGTACCTCATTCAATTCTTCTAAAATTTATTAAAATCCTAAGTTTTTAAGAATCTTTATCCATACGAACAAAGACTATTTCATCCATCTTTAACACAGGCCTCTTCAATGCCTGGATATAATATTCCAGATCGCCTTGCAGTTCTTCCAGCGTTTCACCGATTGGTACAATAGGGTCCTGTGATATAGCTGTTATTTCACCTGCTTCATTATAATAAACCTCATGAATTTGAAACACGTCGTTATTAAAAATAACTCTATAATTCCATGTCATATTTTAATTGCCTTTCAGTATACTCAGACTGTCCAGTCCACAACTTTCAGGTTTTTTTATGCGTTTGAATTCCTTTATATTATTGGTTACGAGTGTCACCCCAAGACTCAAGGCATGAGAGCCGATTAGCATATCCATTGAGCCAATAGGGTTTCCATCTTTTTCAAGGGCAGCCCTGACAATTCCATAAGTCTGCGAAGCTTTTTCGTCGAAATCTGATGCACCTTCTCAATCCCACCCTCCTGTGCAAAAGGCGCATAACCAAAGTCATCAGTTTCTATACTTAAATTCGCGACGAGATGATCGCAAATTATTTCCATAAAAGTCTCTCTGCTTAGCCCAATAGGTAACACAGAATATGGGCAGGTATTTTCAGAAATAAGGTTTGACCTCCGTGGTGGTCTTCTATTCCTTCAAAGGTTGTAACCCCGAAATCCTTATCCAACTTAGTTACCCAATATGCTTTCTCTACTTTTTCAAGTCGGCAATAAGCGACAAGTCCACTGGTTTCCCTTAAATTAGGATTTTCCTGGTATTTAACCTCAAATGGAAAATTGTATTTAGGACTACGTACGATGATATCAACTTCTTTCTGGGAAACAGGATCACGCCAATAGACTATTTCCGGAACATCCCGATAGTAATATGCATAGAGGTGCCTCAATATTGTAGTTTCGGCGATTATGCCCATTTCTTCCGGATTAGTGAGAATTTCTTCCCCACGGAGCAGAACCGCATTTCTCAGGGCAGCATCCACAAGGTAATATTTGTTCCGCGCCCGCAGGATCTTTTTCCCGCTCACTTGAGATGGGGAAACACGATAAATGAGATTTGCCTGTTCAAGGAGTGCAAGATGGTTTGCTACCGTTGCAGTTGAAGTGCCGAGCGCATCAGCGCACGTTTTATGGGCTACAATGCTGCCACTGTGCAAACAGAGATAGATAAAGAGCTTTTCGAGTTCATTCACATTTCGCACTCCAAAAAGAGCTGTCATGTCACGTTTGAGAACACGTTCTACGACGTCCTCCCGCAAAAGCCGCTGACAGAGGATGACATTCTTCTGTATTGCTGTTTCCGGAAAACCACCCACGAGTAAATATTGCTGGAACTCCGGCAATAGAGAGCGAAAGCGGATCGAAATGTCTGAAAGATCACCCTGTGTCATACCAAATAAGTCTGAAGGACGCAATGTGTCAGAAATATCGAGAGACCTTGCACCCCGAATGTGTGTGAATTCAAAAAAGGAAAGGGTCGGTATTGGAACAGTTATCCACCTGCCTACACCGCTTTCAGCCACTCGCTCGTGGTGAATAACACTGGCAGAACCAGTTGCCAGAATACGATATTGAGGCTGATGGTCGATAAGAAGCTTCAGCTCTGTTTCCCATTCTTTTGAATATTGGATTTCGTCCAATAGCAGAAATGATTCCTGCCCTTCAGGGTAAATCGACTCGTGGTAGAGCTTTAGAATTTCTCTGAGCGTCAGCAGCTTGAATAGTGGATGATCAAGGCTGATGTAGAAAACGCTTTTCGGATTTCGGCCTTCCTTTACAAGGCTTTCAGCGATTTGCTGCAAGATTGTAGTTTTCCCTACACGTCTCGGTCCTGATAAGAGCACACCACGTTGTATTGAGGTATCCATCAAGTAATTGCGACAAGCCTCAAATGCCAGTCTTTTGAATGGTGGTAGTGCATAAGACCGCCCGGACCATGAGGGATTAAAGCCGTGCATTACCGCGAGAATCTCGGAATGATCAAGGAAAATGGTCAAATTTTTCTCCTAAATCTTTATTATTCTAAACATATATAAAGTACACTTAGCATATTTTAACATAATTATGCATTTAATCAAGAAAAAAACTGTAAAGTTCACGCTGCCAGCACCTCATTCAACTCTTCTAAAAGCACATT
>VGWZ01000131.1 GCA_016873595.1 Nitrospira sp. | reverse complement strand
GCCCTTAATACCGTGAATATATTTACTTCCGGTATTATCCACCCTTCCATGAATACCTCTGCCACATAATCTATATTTACCTATCTCATCTTCATGTTTATATTTCTTGATTGTAACTTCTGAATAGGGACTTAATACTTCCTTCCAGTTAAAAGTATGCTTATTTCCTCTTCGATAAACCAATATATCATCATGTTTTTTATTCCAGTACTGTTTAGAAAATTGCCGAGTCTTGTAACACCAAACAATATTGTTAAGAAAGTTATCATATCCAAATATTTTGTCTATCTCTACCTTTACATAATGAGCATCATGCCAGTCGAGGTGAACATAGACTGTGCCTGTTTGTTTTAAAAGTCTTTTAATCTCATAAAGCCTGGCATTAAGCCAGATGAGATAACCGGGCATACCACCTTCCCAGATGTCTGTAAAGGAGCGAACTTCGTTTTTATCTCCAAAGAGGATATTGTAATTTCTGCCGGAGAAAAAAGGCGGGTCTATGTATATTAAATCTATTGAGTTTGAAGGCAACTGCCTCATTATATGGAGGTTGTCTCCGAAGAAAAGCCTGTTTGTACCTTTTGGAAATAAATCAGGGTGGTGTTTTTTAGTGTCAAGAGGTAAATCAGAATATCCAAAGGATACTCTTTCTACTTCCTGAAATGGCAGGGAAATCCTCGGATAGACATTCTCAAACTTAGTTACTTTAACCTCAGCGGGTCTAACAACCGTTTCCCATCCAAGAGGAGCCTCATCCACAGGAACACTCCCAAACCGCCTTGGAAGCTTATAAAACTCTTCCTGTCTCGGAATCTCTGCTTCAGCAGGCTGAAAACCAAAGTCTTCTATTTTCTCTAAACTGCCCACGAAACTGTCCGATGATGTGTTTTAATTTTTTTGTTCATTATAAACCTTCTCACACTATTCCCTGCTTCAATATATCGTGGAGGTGAATTATGCCTTTTGCCCTGCCCTCATCATCAGGAACGATAAGTGAAGTGATTGAATAGGTTTCCATAATGGAGAGTGCCTTTGCTGCAAGTTCGTCTTCCAAGATAATCTTCGGATTTTTTGACATGACCTCTCCTGCCTTCATATCAAAAAATGTCTTGCCCCATTTCTCTATGCCTCTTCTCAGGTCTCCATCTGTGATGATACCTGCAATTCTGTTCTCACTATCAGTAACTATCGTTACTCCAAGCCTTTTGGATGAAATTTCCACCACAGCTTTTATCATCGGTGTATCCGGGAATACAATAGGAAGAGTTTCACCTGTATGCATGAGGTCTTTAACCTGAATAAAAAGCTTTTTCCCGATAATTCCACCTGGATGGAAGAATGCAAAATCCTCTTTATTGAGACCTCGCTTTATGAGAACTGCAACAGCGAGTGCATCTCCGAGCGCTAAGGTAGCAGTTGTCGATGCAGTAGGGACAATTCCAAGGGGGCATGCCTCTTCTTTCACCGATATATCAAGTGAGATATTGGATGCCCTCGCAAGAGTAGAGTTTTGATTTCCAGTCATGGAAATTAACGTTAAGTTGAACCTTTTTAAAAAAGGTATCAACCCAACAAGTTCCTCTGTCTCTCCACTGTTTGATATGGCGATAACAATATCCCTTTCCGTAACCATACCAAGGTCTCCATGGCTTGCCTCAGCAGGATGAAGAAAAAATGCAGGTGTACCTGTTGATGCAAGTGTCGCTGCTATCTTTTTGCCCACAAGTCCTGATTTTCCCATGCCAGTCACCACGACTCTGCCTCTACTGTTGTAAATAATTTCTACTGCCTTCTCAAAATTACTGTCAAGCTTTTCGATGAGGCCATAAACGGCTTCCGCCTCTGTTTTCAAGACCTTTTTTGCTATATCAAGAATATTGTCCATAGTATAGTGTCCTCTTGCATGTACTTTTTATTTCTTGCTCAATTTCTATCACTACCATCTCTACTCTGTAGAGTAAACCCCGTTGGAATCCCCGTGTGCAAAAGCAAAAGATGTTTCAATGTACCCCATAGATATTATCAACGGGGTGTATCATCCCCATGGTAAGCCATGGGGCTTTCCTACGGGGTAAAGGTTATTATATCTCATAGAAACCATCTTTTAAAGCATTTATCAACCATTTTGTTGGGGATGAAACTGAAATGTACTTTTTGGAGGCCTATCTTTTTATCTCTAAGGGAAGATTACGTTGTGAATATTTTTAATTGTCTTCAAAAGGTGAGGCATACTTTCTAATGGAATCATGTTCGGGCCATCACACAATGCCTTATCTGGTTCTGGATGGACTTCCATGAAAAGACCATCAACTCCTACTACCACTGCAGCTCTTATGAGTGGTTCAGTAAATTCCCTTTGTCCTCCTGAACAACTTCCCTGTCCACCGGGAAGCTGAAGGCTATGGGTAACGTCAAAAATAACAGGGTATCCGAAAGACCTCATTATGAACAATCCTCTGAAATCTACGACGAGATTGTTGTAACCAAAAGAAGTGCCGCGTTCAGTAATAAATAGATTATGATTTCCTGTTGATATAAACTTTTCTATTATATTTTTAATATCCCATGGTGCGAGAAACTGTCCTTTTTTTATATTTACAGGTTTCCCGGTTTTAGACGCAGCAATGATAAGATCTGTCTGTCTACATAAAAAAGCAGGTATCTGAAGAACATCGAGAACTTCTGAAGCTGACTTCACCTCTTCCACTGAATGGACATCAGAGATGACAGGGATGCCGAATCTGCTCCGAACATCAGAGAGGACCCTTAATCCTTTTTCAATGCCAGGTCCCCTGAATGAAGAAAGAGAAGTTCGATTTGCTTTATCATAAGAGCTCTTAAATAAAAGAGGAAGGGCAAACCCTTTGCATATTTCCTTCAGTCTTTCTGCAGTAGAGAATACAATATCCTCATTTTCAATCACACATGGACCCGCGACTATGAAAAGAGGATTATTCCAGCCGAGCTTCATACCTGCTATAGTTATTTCTCTCGTCACTCCTAAACGCCTTTACTCTTCTCTTTCGCACTGATTTCCAGGTAAGGGAATAACGATCTTTTTTCTCTGACTGATGCTCCTATAAATGCCCTGAACAATGGATGCGGGTTCGTTGGTTTTGATTTAAACTCGGGATGGAACTGACAACCAAGAAACCATGGATGGTCTTCTATCTCCATAATCTCAACAAGTTCTCCGTCAGGACTTGCTCCGCTTATCCTCATGCCATATCGTGTGAGCACCTCCCTGTATGCATTGTTAAATTCATATCTATGCCTGTGCCTTTCAGATATCTCCTTAATACCATATGCCCTGAAAGCATGTGTTCCTTCCTTGAGGACGCAGGGATAAGCTCCAAGCCTCATCGTACCACCCTTCTGAGAGCTTTCAGAACGTACCTCGACTTTCTTTTTCCTGAAGTCATACCATTTTTCCATAAGATAGATGACAGGGGTTTGTGTGTGTAAATCAAATTCTGTACTATTTGCGGAGAGACCACACACATGCCTCGCGAACTCGATCACTGCACATTGCATCCCAAGACAGATTCCAAAATAGGGTATCTTTTTTTCACGTGCATATCGTATAGCTTCTACCTTCCCTTCAATCCCTCTATATCCAAATCCTCCCGGCACAAGAATTCCATCAGCTTCAGAGAGATGCCTCTCCGGCCCGTGGATTTCTATCTCTTCTGAATCAATCCATTGAAGATTCACTCTCGCATCATTTGCAATGCCACCATGGGTAAGGGCTTCTATAAGGCTCTTATATGAATCTTTAAGACCGGTATATTTCCCGACTATTGTAATAGTCACCTCATTTTTTGGTTCCTTCACCTTCCTCACAATATCTTCCCATAGCGTAAGATCCAGATCTTGAAAATTCAGGTTAAGCTTTTTCCCGATAATGTAATCGAGCCCTTCATTATGCAGCTCAATGGGAACTTCATATATCGTCTCAACATCCCTTGCAGCGATGACTGCATCTCCATCAAGGTTACAATGGATGGCAATCTTCTTTTTTACTTCAGGGGGAAGAAGTCTGTCAGTTCTACATAAAAGTATATCCGGCTGAATACCTATCTCTCTAAATTCTTTCACACTGTGCTGTGTAGGTTTTGTCTTCAGCTCACCTGATGATTTTATATAGGGGACAAGGGTAAGATGCACATAGAGCACATTTTCTCTGCCCACATCATACCTGAACTGCCTTATCGCTTCAAGAAAAGGCAGACTCTCAATATCACCAATAGTTCCACCGATTTCAACTATTACCACATCATAGTCGTTACTTACAGACTTTATCGCTCGAATTATCTCATCAGTAATATGTGGGACAACCTGAACGGTTTCTCCGAGGTAATCCCCACGCCTCTCTTTTGTAATCACATTGTAGTAGATTTTTCCAGTTGTATAATTATTTACCTGTGTTGTCCTTATTGACGTGAATCTCTCGTAATGTCCCAGGTCAAGATCTGTTTCGGCACCGTCATCAGTGACAAAGACTTCTCCATGCTGAAATGGACTCAGTGTCCCGGGATCAACATTGATATAAGGGTCTAATTTTTGAATGGTAACCTTTAATCCTCTTGTCTCAAGGAGTGCACCGATCGCAGCAGCTGCAATACCCTTACCGAGTGATGAAACAACACCACCTGTTACAAAAATGTACTTAGACATTTTTTTACCCTTTCTAAGTCTTCAGGGGTATCAACCCCATATGTTTCAAAGAAGGTTTCCTTTGTCTTAATTCTCATTCCATTTTCAAGTGCCCGCAACTGCTCGAGCTTCTCTATCCGCTCGAGTTCTGTCGGTTCCATTCTGGAAAGTGCAATAAGTGCTTCCTTCCTGTAACTGTAAATACCAATATGTTTATACATTATAAACTCAGATGCATGATGCATGATGCCAGATGCATGATTTTTCTTATCCTGTATCCTGTATCCTGTATCCTGTATCCTGTATACATCCCTGTAGAAAGGTATAGGCGCCCTCGAAAAATAGAGCGCAAATCCTTCCCTATCAAAAACAACTTTCACGACATTCGGATCTAAGATTTCTTCAGGGTTCTCAATCTTTTTCATCAGAGTACCTATAGAGGCTCTTTCGTCATCGAGGAGAGAAATCACATCATCTATCATCTGAGGCTTTATAAGAGGCTCATCTCCCTGCACATTGACAATTATATCATAATCCATCAGAGCTGCAACTTCTGCAACCCTGTCTGTACCCGAGGAATGAGTAATTGATGTCATGACTGCCTTCCCTCCAAAAGACATAACGCTCTCCACTATAGTTTCGTTGTCTGTTGCAACGAACACATCATCTATCAGATGTGCTTTTTTTGAATTCTCATACACATGCTGGATTAATGGTTTCCCCAAGAGAGGGCATAAGGGCTTTCCCGGAAAACGGGTCGAGTGATAACGGGCAGGAATGATGACTATTGAAGTCATGTTTTATTTTAA
>VGWZ01000130.1 GCA_016873595.1 Nitrospira sp. | reverse complement strand
ATATGAATGAGGTTCTTAAGGTTGCTAAGGAGACCGGGACTGCTATTGAGATAAATGCATATCCCCTCAGACTGGATTTAAATGATGTCTATGCAAAAATGGCAAAAGAGAAGGGAGTGTCAATAGTGATAAGCACAGACACTCATATCACAAACCAGTTCGGTTATATGATATATGGTGTCTCGATCGCACGGAGAGCCTGGCTCGGGAAATCAGATATTCTGAACACCATGAGCTATAATTCTCTGATTAAAAAATTAAAATAGTGACATTTCCATAGACATTTGTATAAAATTTTGTATAATTTATATGACAAAATGAAAAAAGAAATACTCATATACGAAAAAGACAAAGAAGTTCTGAATTTTCTCAGGTCATTCTTTAGAGGAAAAAATGAGTACTCGCCCCGATTTATAAAAAGTAATGCTGATGTCTTAAAAAGAGAACTTGAAAAGAATATGCCTTCTGCCTTAATTATCGGGGCGCCTGATGGTCTTGAACAAGTTCAGCCTTTAGAGATTCAATGTCCTGTTATCGCAATGATACATTCAGCTCATGTTGCGACGGGTATCCGTTCGGTGGTCAAATGTGATGTAGAGTATTATTTACTCGCACCTTTCTATAAGGAAGATCTTGAACATAAGATCAGGTTAGCTGTTGAAAGGAAAAGCTGGTTTGAGAACCTCTACAAGGAAAAGAAAGACCTTAAGGCTATTATCGAGCTTACCCATCTTGTTTCTTCAACTCTCAATCCCAGAGAAGTCCTCTATCTCACAGTGAAAAAATTGTCAGAGATAATAAATGTGAAAAGATGCTCTATGATTAGTGTGAGCCTTGAGGATCAGAGATATGCATATGTTGTTGCGACATTTGAAGACCCTAAGATTACCGATGTGAAACTTGACTTAAAGAAATATCCTGAAATAAGAAAGGCGTTATCCTTAAAAAGGCCGGTAATTATAAAGGATGCATTAAAAGATCCGTTAATGAAAGAGGTGAGGGATATTATAGCTCCTCTCGGTATTCGCTCTATTATGGTGATTCCAGTGATCTTTCATAATGAGGTTATAGACACATTGCTCCTGAGGACATCAAGAGCTGGACATACATTTACAGAAAGAGAGATAAGGCTGTGCATTGCGATTGCAAATGCATCTGCAAATGCCCTTTATAATGCGTATCTTCATACCAAACTGAATAAAGAGAAGACAAGGCTTGAGAAACTCGCGATCATTGATTACCTTACAGGGATCTATAATATTAGATATTTCTATTACAGACTCGAGGAAGAATTCAGTAGGGCAGAGCGATATAAATTGCCGTTAAGCTGTTTGATGTTCGACATAGACCACTTCAAAAAGATCAATGATACGTATGGTCATAGGACTGGCGATATTGTCCTCAGAGAATTTGCACAGCTCATGAAAAGGCATACGAGAAGGTCTGATGTCTTTGCACGATATGGAGGTGAAGAGTTTATAATACTCTTGCCTCAGACATCAATGCAAGGTGCAATTACCGAGGCTGAACGACTGAGAGATGTATTGAAGAAGCACCAATTTAGTATTCTTAAAGAAGAGAATAGAATTACGGTGAGTGTTGGCATAGCCTGTAGTCCTGATGAAAAGATACAAACCCCCGATGACCTCATAAACCTTGCTGATAACACCCTCTTTGAGGCCAAGAAAAAAGGACGCGACCAGATCGTGGTTTATCCTCCATTAGAATAAGGCTACTCAATAACCACATTACAATAACCAGATAATATCCAATTATTCAATCACCAATAAATAAACATAATGATGCATTAATGAAGTGTCATTGCGAGGAGGTCGATACGACCGACGAAGCAATCTTAAGATAACAAAGATTGCCGCGCCCTTCGGACTCGCAATGACAATTTTCTATGTTTATTTTTCCACTACCTGTATTATCTGTTACAATAAATCATGGATATCATAACCTCTCATATAAACGCTGACTTTGATTCTTTTGCCTCAATGGTTGCTGCGAAGAAACTATATCCTGAAGCGCAGATAGTTTTCCCGGGCTCTCAGGAAAAGAAACTGAGAGATTTTTTAGAGGCATTCCATCCGGTAGAGATCAAGCGTATAAAAGATATTGATTTTTCAAAGGTCACAAGGCTGATTGTCGTGGATACAAAGATGCCTCACAGGATTGGTCCTTTTGCAGAACTGCTCATGCAAAAAGGGATCAAAATACACATTTATGACCACCATCCATTCAATAAAAATGATATCAGGGGAGAGGTTGAAAAGATTGAAAATGTAGGTGCCACTGTAACGATCTTTATTGAAATATTGAAAAATAAAAAAATACATATGACACCTATGGAGGCTACTGTACTCGCCCTGGGAATATATGAAGAAACAGGCTGTCTGCTTTTCCCGTCAACAACAGAAAGAGACCTCATCGCTGCTTCATATCTCCTGAGAAGAGGAGCAAATCTTAATATTGTCTCGAGCTTTTTAAAAACGGAAATGAGCATAGAGGAACTTGATCTCCTGAATGAGCTTGTGCAATCCTCAAAAGAGATTGTTGTAGAAGGCATAAGGATAATGGTAGCAAAGGCATCTCGTGATAGCTATATTGGAGATGCAGCTCACTTTGCCCACAGGATGATGGAGATAGAAGATATTGATGCGGTGGTGGTCTTACTCAGCATGGAAGGGAAAATAGTAATGGTCGCGAGGAGCAAGGTTCCGGAGCTCGATGTATCAAAGATAATGAAAGAGTTTGGAGGTGGAGGACATCCTACAGCAGCCTCTGCCACAATAAAAGAGGCATCACTTGAAGTTATCGAAGAGAGATTAATAGAGCTCCTTTATGAATGTGTAAAGCCTGGGAAGGTTGCCTCTGATGTGATGACAAGTCCTGTAATAAGTATCCAGTGGGATTCATCTATAAAGGAAGCAGAGGATATGATGACCAGGTATGGTGTCAATGTCCTTCCTGTCTTAAAGGAAGGAAAGTATGTTGGCCTTATGTCTCGTGAGGTTGTAGAAAAGGCGCTCTTCCATGGTTTTGGAAAAAGCAGGACAATGGAATTTTCAACTACAGACGAAATAACAGTAAGCCAGAATACTCCGATCAGAAAAATTGAGACATTGATGATCGAACAGAATCAGAGGTTCATGCCCGTTGTAGAAGATGGCAAAATTATCGGTGCAATCACAAGGACAGACCTCCTCCGTACGCTTTATGAAGAGTTTCTCAGGAGAAGCAGAATAGAAAAAACAACCACAAAGGAAAAGCCATCTATTGGCAGAAGTCTTTCTTCCTGGCTGAAAGAGCGATATCCTTCAGAAATTTACCATCTTCTTAAACTTGCTGGTGAGGTTGCCGAAGAAATCGGGTTTAATGCATATCTTGTGGGTGGATCGGTAAGGGATTTGCTCCGCGGCAAGGAAAACCTTGATATTGATATCGTCATCGAGGGAGATGGAATTTTATTTGCAAAGGTCTTAGGTGAAAGGCTCAACGCAAAAGTGAGGTCACACCAGAGATTTAATACTGCACAGGTAATTACTGAAGCAATAAAACTCGATGTTGCAACAGCAAGGACTGAATACTATGAGTCACCTGCAGCCCTGCCAAAGGTTGAGACATCGTCAATTAAGAAAGACCTTTACAGGAGAGATTTTACGATAAATACACTTGCAATAAAATTGAATCCGAAGGATTTTGGAATCCTTATTGATTTTTTTGGTAGTCAGCGCGATTTAAGAGAGAAGGCCATCAGAGTGTTACATAACCTGAGTTTTATTGAAGACCCGACAAGGGCGTTCAGGGCAGTCAGGTTTTCTGAAAGGTTTGGATTTAAAATCAGTAAACATACAGAGAATCTCATGAAGTTAGCAATAAAGATGAATCTCTTTGAAAAGCTCTCAGGGCCAAGGCTTTATGAAGAACTCCTCCTCGCATTCAATGAGACTGAACCTGTGAAGACACTGAAAAGGCTTTCTGATTATGGTCTCTTAAAGGTGATACACCCAAATCTTATATTTAATGAGGAACTTGAGTTAACACTCAAATCAATGTATGAAACGCTCTCCTGGTTTAACTTACTCTTCCTCGAGGAAAAAACCGACAGGGGAATTCTCTATCTCATGTCTTTACTTTCTGGATTAAAAGAAGAAGAGGTGAGGGCTGTGATAGAACGATTATCACCATCACCGAAGGTGAGAGATATGATTATCAATGGAATGTCTCAGACAAGGGATTTGTTGAGGAAATTCCCGCTTGATGACCCTGTGGAGATATATCATCACCTTCACAAGCTCGGTCTTGAAACGGTTTTATTCTCAATGGCAATAAGTAAAGACAGACAGAAACAGAAGGTGATATCGCAGTATCTGACTGAGTTGAGGAAGGTAAAGACAATCCTGAAGGGAGACGATCTCAAGAATATAGGTATTCAACCAGGACCACTCTATTCAAAAATTCTCACGATGCTCCTCGAGGAAAGATTGAGAGGTCATCTGAAGTCACGGGAAGATGAAGAAAAGTTTATAAAAGAAATTGCAATGAGGGACGGAGTCCCTCATTGTTCTACTCAGGTATAAACCTGCCTTCAAGTTTTTTCATGAGCTGTGGCATTGTGGTATATTCAAGGTCCTCAAGTCCGAGTCTATGCGGTTCAAACGGACCATGTTGCCTGAGATAATCTGCAATCACATTTGTCCTCTTCCTTGCCTCATCAAAGGAAGGGTCATCGAATAAATCCCTTGGTCCTATAAGTTTTCCATTACAGAGCTGAAAGCCAGCAGCAATAACTCTCGGAGGGCCATCAAAACGTGATGGATTTGCTTCATAGAATGCCACGGGCATAAGGGGTCCATGATGAGAGCCGCGCATCCATCCTTCAACGATATGACCGAAGGCGAATGGTTCAAGTACCTCTCCTACCGCAGGGAGTCCGGCTTGGCATCTCACAATCAATACAGGATCATCTTTCCCCACATATTTCCCGGCGATAAGGCTCAGTTTCTGTGTTGATGCTGCTGCAGCAATCATCCCATCTTTCCTGTACACAGCCTTTATCATGAACCTTCTCATTGCACCAATGAACATCAAGAGGTCATATATCTCTTCAGGAGATGAGAGCGTAATTTTTTTATGTTCATACACATCCACAACCTCAAATACAAAACCATCGTGCATTGTGGGATCTATGACAAGACCCGCTGTATTAAATGGATCAGCGAACATTTTGTATAAGGGCAGGTTCCATGCACCCGGTGATGTCTTATCAGCCATAAAGATGATTATTGGCTCACTCTTTCTTTCCTCGAATTCCATCTCTGCAACACCAGGTCCCATCCCCTTTATATTCCCGCTGAATGCATCAGCGAGTAAGTCCTGACCTGCGCCGTAAAGTTTAAGGTCCTTTGCAATCTCAGTACATGCAACAAAAGTGTTCCATGCAAGGTTGTGTATATTTTCGGCATCTAC
>VGWZ01000129.1 GCA_016873595.1 Nitrospira sp. | reverse complement strand
ATCTGTGCCTCTAACGAGATAGGTACCATTATATTTTGCTCATAGGAAACAGGTTTATATCTTGGCATGCAATCCCCTCCGTAAAGAAATAATATAAAAATAATATACTATCTCTTATGCAAAACCAAATGATTTTTTATTGGATATGAAGGGTTAAAAGACTTTTTCAACAGTCTCGTTAGGGACACGAGGCACGAACGGCTGACTCAACCCTACGGGCCGGTTGTGCTCGAAACCAGGACCGCTGCCGATGAAAGTTGGTTGAGGACCGACCTTACCAACCTTGTAGAGGCAGTCAACAGCAGGTGGGGAAAGCCATGTGCCATAGCCGATTGCTCTGATCAGGGGACAACCAACTTTGTTGATTTACAGTCGCAGCTCAACATGGTCGGCCCCGAGTGCATGAAGATCGGGATGAACTGCCTTGCTGACACTCAGGACACCACTTATCAGGGAACCGTGGGGAATCTATCACTTGACAATGGGGAGATTTATGCGGTAGTAAGCACGCTCGGCACAGAAACAGGCAACGCCACATACGTCGGATTATCCGTAAATGACTCTCTTATATTGAAGGGCATCGCGAACATCAACAGCGACCAGTTAAAAAACACTGCCCTTGACTATGCCTGGCAGGTGAACAATGCTGAAAAGTTTTACGTGTACTATTTCACGCGAGATTGCTCCGACCTCCAGACTCTTACCGGGGGCAGCTGTTTTTCGATTTCCGAAACGATGCTCCCGACTTGTTCTGACCCAACGACTCAAACATGCCATTACCTTAAGCTCGTTCAGCGTGAATATATCTATCCCACGACCCAACGGGGGACTGATTCGACTAAGACTCTTTCCCCGAGGCTCCTCAAACTCAAGAGAAAGTAAAGGCTCAGCTAAATGAGAGTGTGCGGCATAATATTTAAAGGAGACTAAAAATTCTATGAAAACCTATCGTAAAGAATTGTGGTTTAATGCGCCGGCACGCCGGGCTTTTATAAATATTACCCCTGAGATTGAAAACTGTCTCAAGGAAAGTGGCATTAAAGAAGGGCTTGTGCTTGTAAATGCCATGCACATAACCGCATCTGTTTTTATAAACGATGACGAATCAGGGCTTCACCATGATTTTGATGTCTGGCTTGAAAAACTTGCTCCACATGAGCCTGTCTCTCAATACCGTCACAATGTCGGAGAGGATAACGCAGATGCCCATCTGAAACGCCAGATTATGGGGAGAGAGGTTGTGGTTGCTATTACCGATGGCAAACTGGATTTCGGCCCATGGGAGCAGATTTTTTATGGGGAGTTCGATGGAAGGCGGAGAAAAAGGGTGCTGGTGAAGATAATTGGGGAGTGATAAACCTACTTAATTAAATTTGAACTATTTTGTTATTATATAAAACATCATAAAAAATCAAAGAACCTTATGGGTAAGAAAGAATTTACAAAAAAACTAAGTCCTGATGGTGATGATAGATTAAGGATAAAAATCAATATTGAAAAGGGAAAGGTAACAGACATAGTTGTTCAATTCGAGTCAAAAATAAAAGACAAATGGTATCCCATAGTGAGATATGATTGTTCTCACGGGTTTTTCCATCGGGATGTATTAACTCCAACAGGGGAAAAGACAAAACAGCCAATTCCTATAGAGAATCTTAAAGATGCTTTAACATATGCGGAGCAGGATATAAAAGACAGATGGGAATGGTATAAAGATAAATTTAAAAAGGGGATGAAATAATGACAAAAAAAGAGTATATAGAAAGAAACATAGGAATAACATTTGATTTTATAAGGTATTTAATCGACCATCCAGAGGTTATAGATACTATAATGGACGGTGCTGAGCTTGATTTTATAGATAAAGATGTGCCTTTTAAAATAAAAGAGGAAGTCCGAGGGAAAAAAGTTGCAAGGTATAAAGTAGAGCATACATTTGAGCCCATCAAAGGATAACTGACTCTCTTGTAGATATACCCACCCTATGGCTTATTGTTTAAAATTGTAATTATTGGAAATGACAAACTGGATTTTGGCCCCTGGGAGCAGATTTTCTATGGAGAGTTTGATGGAAGACAGAGAAAAAGGGTGGTGGTGAAGATAATTGGTGAATGAGATGATAACAACTTCCTTCCTGTAGTCCTCAATTTTAAAAATTGTAAAATGTTGTAGATTATAACCAATAATCGGTAGTGAATCATTTAAGCATTTATTAAGAGAGAGGTGATTTCATATGATATCCTTAAGTATGGGTATCCCATGGCCGCAAAAGGGTGCAAAACTTTTTGTTAATCAGGGTGACTACCATGAGTTCTCTCGCATTGGATGGGGAGACGTTTGGCTTCAGTATACAGGCTATATGACGGGATACAAAAAAGCAGCAGACGAACTCGTACAACAGGCATTGGTGTCAAAGAACATCGAACAATTAGATACACATATATTCCCTATCCTATTTTTGTATCGCCAGTTTATCGAGTTAGAGCTAAAATGGATTATTTTAGTTTACGGTGATGGTGATAGATCAGCAAAGAAAAAACTTATTAAGGATACAGGTCATAATCTTAAGAAACTCTGGGAAAAGACAAAACCTATAATACAGGAAGATGCAAGCCCAAAAGAACAACAAGACCACGATATAGTAGAAGACTATATCAAACAATTCCATATATTGGACAAAACTTCTTTTTCTTTTAGATATCCCATAACGAAGAATCTTGATCAAACCTTGACCGGTAAACATCGGATAAACCTTCGTATCTTATGTCAAAGGATGAATGAACTTTATCATTTCTTTAATGGCATAGATGGGAAACTCAGCTCTATAAAAGACTACAGACAGGACATGGAACAGTATTTTGATGCAAGCGATTGCTTTGGTTGGAGTAACATGTAAAAAGTAAAACCTTCCTTGGTGCTAAGATGGTCAAACAAAGTTATGTTTTGATTTACGAGATATCCCAAGAAAAGCAACGGGGAAGGGAGCGATAAAATGGTTGATGAAGTAAATTGTATGAAATAGGGAATCCTTCAAGGGTCAAAAAGGAAGGAAATATGTCACAGAATCCACCACTATTTAGGAAGGTACTACCTTCAAGGATACGATTGGAGGTGATGTCATGAGAAGAATTATTTTTATTATGAGCCGCTTAGCTTTGGTTTTGATATTTAACTCATTTCTTTTAAGTTGTGTCACGACCCATGTGAAAGGTAGTCGGATAGATGAACTGGCTATAAAGAAAATAGAAGTAGGAAAGACTAACAGAAGTGATGTTTTAAAAATGTTCGGTGCTCCAGACAAAATCATTGATGCTGGAGGTGTAGTGACTTCGAAAAGTGCGGTGACAGGTGATGTTGATATTGCAGCAAAACAAGAGATAGCGGTAGGCAAAAACCAGGAAATCTACATTTATGAATATGAAGAAAAAGTAGGGCTTGTCCATGGCGGTGGCTATTTCGAGGTAAGGGAAGAAAAGAAAAATACCCTAATGATTTGGATTGATAAAGATACAGGGATTGTTCAAGATTATGGATATAAGAAGGAAATAAAATAATGTTTTGGGCATGTATTATGGACAACCTTGGGGCATGAGAAAATGGGCACTGACGAGAGAGATAATGAAAGATTTATTGAGAAGTGTATTTTAAAAAAGCCCTCGTATGAAGAATACCCATGTGCATTTAAAGTTCTAAGAGTCAAAAACATAGCTTGCCTGATGGCATCTGTGATGCTTTTCCTTGCCACAGCCACAACATTCAATCTACCCTATGTTTATTACATCCTTTTAAGGTGGTTTATAGCAGCAGTTGCATTGTTTGTAGGGTTAATTGCTTGGTGCGCTGGTAGATGGGCTTGGGCAGTCATAATGTGTACAACCTTGATAGTGTATAATCCTGTTGACCCAATCTATCTTTACAAAGAAGCATGGGTGGTTATTGATTTAATTAGTATCACTCTTTTTATAACAGCAATCTTTGATGTCAATCCAAGGAGTGAATCTGATTATAGGGCTTTGGATTATCCATGTAGTGAACTTCTAATGAGCAAGGCTGAGCGTGAACGAATTACAAGAGAACACCTTGAACATGAATTGAAAGACCTTGAAAAGCTTGAAGAGTTACGGAAACAACCTGCATTTAAGAATATAATTTCTGAAAAAGACATAGAGGAACTGAGGAAGAAACTTGGTTATAAAATATCGGATTTTAATGATGAAAAGCCTACGATTAATGACATGTCAAATAAGATTCATGCATCTAAGATAGAAGGGTTCGAGTCAAACCACGAGAAAGAAAAGTCATCAGAAATTGAATGTATATATTGTAAGAAAAAATTTATACCTTGGAGAAAGAATCAAAAGTTTTGTTCAGTTTCATGCCGTCAAAAATACTATCAAAATAGATAGGAAGGCATTCAGATATTCATGGTGACATTTAAGTTAGTCAAAGAGGCTTTAGCAGCGGGTATGTTCCCTGCAAGGTCTGTAAACCTTCAACAAAAGGTTAAATTGAGGCATTAAGAAAAAGAAACAAGAAAAAAAATTAATACTGCCAAATTGGAGGGATAGACAAAATAGTTCGTCTATGAACAATTAGGCGCAATTGAAATAAAAAATGAATCTTGCAGATGAACTGGATAATTTACACCGACACTTTCTTGATGAAGTCTTAATGATCAAGGACTTTTTGACCGGGACTTACAAAGCTATCGTTCGTAAACATTCAACTAAGCAAAAGCCTTTCTCGGAGAAAGATAAACAAGATTTACAAAATATAATAGACCATCTTAGAAATGATTTAGAAGGAAGAGGAAAAGATGAATATATTTCAGCTTCAAAAAAAGTCATAAATTATGTGATTCGATGTCTGACAGGCAGTAAACACAGTGAGTTTTTAGCGGAGATGACGCTTGTCTATCTAATTTCATTTTTTGAAGCATTTGTTAAAGATTATCTTAGAGCTATCCTGACTTCACGTAGTGAAATATTGAGCAGCAAAAAGATTTTAATTTTCGAAGAGGTTGCAACATTCCAGTCCATGAGAGAACTTGTAAGGTACATGGCAGAAAAAGAGGTTGCTGGCTTAGCATATGATAGTGTGGATGATGTTGCCAACTATTTTAATGCAAAGTTCAATATTAATTTTGTAAGAGATTTTCTGCTTTGGCCGATTATTAGAGAGGCGTCATACCGCAGGAATATAGTAGTTCATAACCTGGGAATTACTGACAAGACTTATTGCTTAAAAACGGGTCATAAAAAGATGGGCGAGCATCTGGATACTTCTATTGAATACGTTGTGAAAGTATGCGATGCTGCCATAGACTGTATTCATTTTACACACAAACGAGCGAAGAAAAAGTTCGTGAATGCAAGGCCAACTGTGCCTAACACAGCACAAACGGCTAAAGCCCAAACCTAATGGCTTCGTCTGCGCCGAAAACGTTATACTCTCTTTCTTCCAGAAATCATCAATTTTTGATATAGGCTAATCCTCACACTTTGTAGGTATAACCGAGAACCTCTTGTTGATTCAAATAGACCTGTGAAAGCAGGGAACTAAAGGAACTGGATTCCCGTTTTCACGGGAAACCCTGGATTCCCGCTTAAGGACTGCGGGAATGACAGAAATACAAGCCATGTGCTCTTACTCA
>VGWZ01000128.1 GCA_016873595.1 Nitrospira sp. | reverse complement strand
TGCTTGCCTGAATAAACTGAGCCATTTCGACCATCGATGCTTAAAAAATCACCCACCTTTATTATTTGCCGATTAAATTTACACCTCTTTTCATATTCCCATACAGCCAATTTATTACAACCTACCACACAGGTCTTTCCAAGTCGATTGACAATAATGGCAGCGTGAGAAGTTGAACCACCCCGAGCGGTGAGCAATCCATCTGCTGCTGAAATATGTCTAATGTCATCGGGGACGGTATCTGATCTGATTAAAATAAGAGGTGTAGATGGATCCTTTTCCCTGAATTCATGGATATCATCTAAATCAAAGACAACTCTGCCACTAAGGGCACCGCCGCCAACTCCGATCCCGCTGGAAAGATAGCTGGATGACAGCTCTTGAGATGGCACAAAGGCCATAAAACTTTCTCTTCTTGCAACAGCCATATCCCGTGCCTGCAAGATGTAAAGATTCTCTTTATTTTCCCCTTCAAAGGTGAACTCAATCTCCTGAGCTCCCCATCTCTCTTTATAGATTAAGTCCTTGGTTGTTTTTAACAAAGCATTATATATGTCAGGAAAACCATCTTCAAGTGAGATGTCAGATGTTCTCTCTTCGATATACTTTTGTTCATTGGATAGGGGTAGCGTCTTTACCAGTCCTGAAACCACGTCTTCACCTTGTGACTTTATGGCAAAATCACCCCATAACATAACCCTGTCTCCTGCTTCCTGAGGATTGCGGGTGAAAAGCACACCTGTCCCCGAATTAACATCTAAATTACCATAGACCATTGCCTGTACGATGACGGCGGTACCCCAGTGTTCTGATAAGCCCAGTATCTCGCGGTAGGCCTGAGCCTTCTTTGAACACCATGATTGAAAGACCTGATCAATTGCTATATCGAGCTGTAATTTTGGATCATCAGTTATTTCTATTCCTTTATCCTTGATGTAATCTTGATACGCTAATGCTACCTCTTTCATCTGCTCAGGTGTGAATTGAATTTTTCTTACAACTTTATATTTTCTTTTAAAAGAATTGATTATGTCATCGAATTTATCTCTTTCCATACCAAAAGACATTCCCCAACATTGTAAAAAACGACGATAGCAGTCCCAGGCAAACCAGGGTTTAGCTGTCTGTCGAATTAATCCTATGACAGTGGATTCATTAAGCCCTACATTTAAGAAAGAATGCATCATACCAGGCATAGAGATTGCTCCTCCGCTTCTCACTGATACAAGTAGAGGATTTGCAGGGCCACCGAATCTCTTACCTGTTGACGCTTCAAGTCTGGTAATTTGTTCTTCAATTTTTCTATTAAGATGTTCCCGGGCATATCTGAATTTATTGATTGCCTGCTGGCAGCGAAATACCTCAGTAGTTATGATAAAACCAGGTGGTACTGGTAAATCTAAAGATGCCAGTTTTACTAAGTAATATCCTTTATTTCCCAAATGAATCCTGTCATTCGTAGCATTATTTGTGATATGAATCCCAGATAATGCTTTTTCAGGATCATAGCTCATTAACAGGTCTAAATTCTGAACATCCGGTCCCTCTGCCTGTTCAAATAATGTTTTTAAGCTCTTACTGATAAAATTGTCTAATTGTTGAAACCCAGAGGAACTTGCTACAACCTCCCTGAGGAACTTCTCTGATATCTTATTTATAAACTCAAATTCAGTATCTTTCTCATAAGGTTCAAGATACTTAGGCAGTATATTTTCAGCACTGAGCTGAAGGATAATATGTTTGAGGTTATTCTTGTGGATACCAGTGTAGTAGGTATTAAGGATAACCCTTACCGTTTCTGAGAGGCTTCTGAATATATCGATATACTGGGAGAAGGAGAACCTCCTTACCTCGAGCGCCCCGGAGAGCAGTTCAAGCGTATTCTCCAGTCTGTTTGAGAATACCCCGTCTAACTGAAGGGCTTTGAAAAATAAATTTACATAATCCTTGATCTGGAACAGGGTTGCCCTGGTGATAAATCTGAGATTAAATGAATCAATTAATTCCTCAAAAAGGATGTTAGCCAGGTTTTCCAGACGAAAGGTCAAGGATAGGGCATCAAATTTTCTCTCGTGATAGGTACCATAGACTGATGGAATACCTGCAGCAAAATGTCTTTTGCGAAATATATTCTCAATAGGATCATACCTTTCAGAGGAGAGGATAATATCTTTTAAAAGTTGCAAGTAATTCAGGATACTTTCAAGACGTTGGCAAATACTGCCTTCTTCTAAGATACTGATTAATGAATCAGTATTCGGAAGTCCTAATCCTAGAGCACATTTTAGATGGTCTTTGATATCTTGTGGATCTGATCTATATTTTTTATTCAGCAGTTGATAAAACTTAATAGCCAGATATGCTCGTTTCTCCTCCTTTTCAGAGACATGGGGAATATTCTCAATCGATGCATTGATTTCTTGCTCTGATAAACGAAGTAGATCTGTTAAAGTAGAGTTTTTCTTATTTTCAAAAATAGAATTTACAATTATACTGATCTCATCTATATAGGGACCGGATACGGTGATTTGATGAAAAATATCTTCGGGTATAAATCTTTCTAAAGGCCCTTTATCCTTTGTCTGCCAGAATTTTATAATTTCTTCAATAAAATCTACTATACGAGCACTGCTTTCAACATGACTTTGTTTACGTAAAAAATGCACAAGATGATCAGCCCTTCCTGTAATCTCATCTATTTCTGTAGAGACCTCTCGCAACACACCTTCAGCATTGATTTCACTGAAATAGACAGGGAATAATTTGGCGAGTTGCTTGATTAAATGATAAACTGGTTTGATGTCGCTATTTAAGAGTTTAGTGATATCCTTCTGAAAAACGTCAGTATCACTTATATGTACTCCACCCAATCTTAAATTGATAATTAAGGCAGAAATAAGAGATTTCGACCACTTCGGATTGTTCTCGATTAACTCCAACCAGACACGTATGTTTTTTAAATGGGCCTTATTAGATTTGACTTGCCATTCATCAGTGACACCCTCTATCTTAGGATGCTGGAATCCAAAAGATATGATCTTCTGGGTATAATATTCGACAATCTTGCTATCACCCAGGTTATAAATTCCATTTCCAATATTCTGGATACAATATAAAGATGTTTCAGGATACCTGTTGATACTGTCTTTCAGTGTCTCTAAGGTTTCAGAGAGGATAATTTTCAGTTGTTCAGAGTCTATCACTTTAATGATTGATGAGAGTGTGCGATTAATCTCTCTGAGAGCATTTTCATGGATACTGAAAAGACCTTTAGTTTTTATAATCTTGAGGAGATATGTCATTTTTAAGTTGAGGTTCTTACGCATATCATCTGTTTGGGCTAACAGGGGAGTTAGATCCTCATAGAATCTCACCAATTGCATATAACCGGGTAATTCCAAGAGTTCTTTCAAACGCGTGTATTGATCTGGAGATTTTTTAAGGCTGTTTAAGTGGAGGATTAATTCTTTTAAGTTAGAATGTGATATTGGATAAAATAATTCTTCTAATTGTTTGTATTCTTTATCGCTCAAGGTATCATCTATCTTCTGTTTAAACCATATTATCGGATCTTCTTCATCCAGCCAATATTCGTACGTTGTTAAAAGAGATCTGAGAAGGAGGTCATTAAACACTTCGACATCAAAATCTGGAGACATTTTTTCAAGTATGATCTGGCCAATTTTTTTCAGCTGATGCGGGTTAGTGGTGAGGAAAAAAAATTGTTCTTCCTCTAATCGATAAAGTCTGGAGAAACATTCCTGAAGTATCGATGCATATTTGCGGAGGTCATGATTACCGTCTATCATGATTTTCTCTAAGTAAAACATAAGACTATCAATGGCTGCCTGCTGGACATGACTATCAGGAGCGTTTGTTGCCTCTAAAAAGACATCTACAATAATCTTGATTGCCTCTATTCCCTTTTCATGGGTATCATGTAAATTGAAATTTTTTAATGCATAGGCGCGCATCTCTTTTACGATAAAACCCCAATTTTTAAGAGGGCTATTTAATTCACATAATAGTGGTTCAGTGGTACTCAGGAGGCCTGGATAGTCTTTAACCACTTCTCGTAGGATTTCGTATTTTGATGTAATTGCTACCTGTGTATTTGAGGCCATTTTCAATCCCCCTTTTTTTCATTATATAATAGAATGTATGGATTTTTACATAATCTCTGCTTTTTTAGAAAAGCAAATATAGGAAAGGCTGTCTCAGAGTATTCTCACATGAAAGTCTGCGAGATATTTACAAGCATACAGGGCGAGTCAAGTTATGCGGGTGTGCCATGCACCTTTATAAGAATAACTGGGTGCAATCTAAGGTGTTCATACTGTGATACGACCTATGCATATTATGAAGGGAGAGAACTCTCGGAAGATGAGATTATGAGCAAGGTAAGAGATGCAGGTATCCACCTCGTTGAGATTACTGGCGGTGAGCCACTCCTTCAGAAAGAAGTGTATCATCTCATTGAAAGACTGCTTGATGAAGGCTATAAAGTATTGGTAGAAACAAATGGATCAATAAGTATAAAAGAGATTGACAGAAGGGCAGTGGTCATACTCGATATAAAGACACCAGGGAGCGGGATGAGTGGAGAAATGGATTTATCAATTCTTAATGATTTGAAAAGTACTGATGAAGTAAAGTTTGTCATTACAAATAGAACAGATTATGAATGGGCAAAAGAGATAATTGTTAGATATAACATCATAGATAAATGTAATGTTCTCGTGTCTCCAGCGTTTGGAATTCTCCTTCCCGAAGACCTTGCACAGTGGATGATCGAAGACAGACTTAAGGCCCGCCTGAACCTGCAGCTTCATAAATGCATTTACAGTCCTGACGGGAGAGGGATATAAGCTGTAAAACAAAATTTAAAATTCTTCGGCAATGTAAAATTTATTCTATAATTCTTCCTGAAATGTTATTTAACGAAAGCTCCTTTTCAAGCCTTTTTATAAGCATATATTTTGTTTGAATTGGTGGCTAAAATGGTATCTTACCCATAATATATTTCAAAATGTGGAACTTATACATCTCCTTGACAACCTCTAAAAAGTGTGATGTAATTGAATTAATTAACAATTGATGAGAAGCATAGTTACAGGAAAGGAGGTAAGATTATGAAAAAGCTAATCATAACAGGATGTTATTTTCTTTTAGGACTCTTGCTCATGGCAAATGTTGTTTCTGCTCAGGAAGATGAGAAGGGATGTAAAGATCATCCACCAAGACTGAAGAAGGACGGGAGAAGAATAGGAGAGTAGAGATGGTAGAGCAGTAGGGCGGTTTTAAAACTCTTTCTACGGGAGTTAAAGCCAAGATTATTGAGACAGTTGATCTCAAGGTTAAAGGTGAGACAAAGACATTCACAATTGCAAGGTGAAGGTTAGCAAACCTGTGAATTGATTAAACTTATTCATCTGATTACTATGTTTGATGAAGGAATTCCTCGATGCTCTGTATCGGGGTAAAAATATCATTCTGTACATTCTGTCATTCCTGCGAAGGCAGGGATCCAAAAGGAGAATTATATCAAAAACCTCTGGATTCCACATCAAGTGCGGAATGACAGAAGACTTTTTTCAGTTGTGATACCTCGCAGCTATGCAGGTTGTCCGACAATTCACATTGCTTAGTGGTAGAATAGATGTCAAAACAACA
>VGWZ01000127.1 GCA_016873595.1 Nitrospira sp. | reverse complement strand
ACAGAATTCTAGCATATAAATGACCTTCTTTCATCCCTTTCTTCTGCTATAATTGCGACACAGTCTCCAAGTCGGGGAATGACAAAGTATTAGAATCGCTCAATTTAGGTAGTAATAGTTGAATTTTTTTACATAATAAAGGAAAATATATGTAGAGTACGTTGCGAGGTATGTTTTTAAAAACTTTACATCTGAGGTCATGAAAATAGCCTATTATATTAGACTTTTAATATGGTATCTGTTACCTCCTCTCATAATCATCTCACTCGTAATGATAATCAACCTGCCTTTTAGTATCGCTGAAACTAAAACTATAACACCTAAATATGTTGGCACAGAGACCTGTAGAAAATGCCATAAGGCCGAATATGACAGTTTTATGACGTATGCCAGAAAGAGCAGGTCCTTCGAGAGCATCGAAAGGGTGAAAAAGGGGTTGACAGAAGAGGAGATTAGGGGGTGCTACTCCTGCCACACCACTGGATATGGCAAACCTGGCGGCTTTGTCAGCCCTGAAAAGACACCACACCTGAAGATTGCAGGGTGTGAGGTATGCCATGGGCCCGGTGAACTCCATGTGACAACACGCAATCCCCAAGATATAAAGAGACGTATGACCTTGAAAGATTGTGAGGTCTGTCATACAGAGGAAAGGGTCAAGGCATTCAGATACAAACCCATGATTCATGGAGGCGCACATTAAGAAGTTAAAATCAAGGACGAAGGAATAAAATGTTAGGTTTTATAAAAAAGAGACTGGGCTATAAGATAATGATCGCTATGTTAACCATTATACTGATAGTTCTGGTATCCGAAATCTATATGCGCATCTACTTCGGAACGCAAGACAGGTTAGAGATTGCAACTACAATTACCAGAGAGTTAGCTGACTCGATTTATGCCGGTATTGAATATCCAATGGCCATAGGAGACAAAGATGCTATCAAAAAACAATTATCAGACATAAGGGAAAAGGCAAAGGATGTTGAGGTATTTATCACAGCTTTTGATGGGGAGATAACCTACTCAACACATGAGGACAAAGTAAAAACAAAAGTTGCAGATTCTATCAAAAACAAATTCGCTCTGCAAACCCTGGACGAAATACTCCAGACAGGGGTTGAACCCCCATTCGATCCCCGGAAGCCACTCGAAGACGTGGTAGATGGCAGGAGATATCTCATCGTCACTGAGCCTATCCTTAACGAGAAAGGCTGCTATCACTGCCACGGCTCTTCCAGAAAAGTTCTTGGGAGCATGGTAGTAAGAACAGACATCGAGTATACCTATGCACAGGTTGTTGCACAAAGAAACAGAACCCTGGTAATAGCTTCATTCCTCATACCCTTCGCAATTGTCCTCATTTACCTCATGGTGACTAAACTGGTGAGGAGGCCTATAGAGAATTTAGCTGAGAAGGCAAAGAGATTTGCAGAGGGTGATATGTCCGTCTCTGTTGATGTAAAGACAGAAGATGAAATTGGAGTCCTTGGTAAAACCTTCAACTACATGGTCGAAAGTGTTTCATCTTTTAGTAGAAAATTAGAGATGGAAGTAACCAGAAAGACCATTTTATTAAATGAACGGACTCATCTCCTTTCCTTACTCGAAAGGGCTAACAGAGAGCTCAGGGAACTGGATAAACTAAAATCAACCTTCTTAGCTAACATGTCTCATGAACTTCGTACTCCGATGAATGCCATTATTGGATATACAGAATTATTAATAGATAGGGTTGACGGCTCTATTAATGAAGAACAGGAAAAGAGCTTGAAAAAGGTAGTAGCCAATGCAAAACATCTCCTGCAATTGATAAATGATGTCCTTGATGTATCTAAAATAGAGGCAGGGAAGATAGAAATAGAACCAAAGGAACTCGATCTAAAATGGTTAATTGAGTCTGTTATCCCTACCTTTGAACACCTGATAAAACAGAAAGGGCTTGCACTCACTATTAATCTTACCGAGGATCTACCTCTCATTTATGGTGATGAGGATAAGGTCAGGCAGGTCTTGATAAACCTGTTATCCAATGCAGTTAAATTCACCAATAGGGGAGGAATAATAATAAGCGCGCAACTTTCTGAACGGGGAATTAAACCTGGAGAAACACCTATATTTTTAGAGCTTTGCATTGAGGATACAGGCATAGGAATAAAGGAAGAAGATATCAGTAAGATTTTTGATAAATTTACACAGGCAGACATCTCTACCATACGCCAATATGAAGGCACAGGCCTCGGGCTTAGTATTGCGAGGGGGTTAGTGGCTTTACATAAGGGCATGATCTGGGCAACGAGCAAATACGGGGAAGGAAGTAAATTCTGCTTCACACTCCCGCTCAAAAAAGAGCTACTCGAAAAGCCTGCAGAACCTGTAATAGAATCACAAATGGCCGAGGGCCTCGCTGAATATTTTGGAAAGCCTGTTGAGAGTTTTTTAAAAGAGCCAGAATATGCTGGCAAGCCAATAAGATGCTGGGAATATACCCGTTGTGGACAGCCCTCCTGCCCCGCATATGGGAGTAAAGACACTCGATGCTGGTTAATCCACGGAACTCATTGTGCAGGCATGAAAGTAGCTGCATATCCGGAAAAGGTAGATTTCTGTAAAGGCTGTGAGGTCATAGAAGGCCTGGTACTTGAGCCAGAGGAATATAAGCCTGAAGAAGAAGAATCTCTGAAAGGGGTCGCGAAGAAAACTGTATTAGCAATAGATGACAACCCAGAAGCTATCGAAATTATAAGGAAATATTTAGGAAAGGATTACAGGGTAGTCGGCCTGCTCAGTAGTGAGAAGGCAGTGGAAAAGGCAAAAGAGATAAACCCCCTGGCTATTACTCTGGACATCATGATGCCTAAAAAAGATGGCTGGCAGGTATTGAGTGAGTTGAAAAAGACGCCTGAAACCCAGGATATTCCAGTGATTATTCTTTCGATCGTTGATAATAAGAGATTGGGCTTCAGTTTAGGAGCAACAGAATATATAGTCAAACCAGTAGAGAAACAGGTTCTGTTACGAAAATTAAGAAATCTGGAAAAAACAATAACGATAGAAAAGGTATTAGTAGTTGATAATGAACTCGATACAGTAAAATTGCTTGGTAATGTCCTGAAAGAAGCAGGATATACAGTAACAACGGCTTATAATAGTAAAGATGCTATCAAATCTATAGAGGATCTCAGACCTGACCTGATTGTCTTAAATCTGACAATGCCCGAGGTGAGCGGTTTCGACGTAATTGAATACCTCAAGACAGAGGAAGGAGTCAAGGATATTCCTCTTATTGTACTTACCCACAAGGATTTAACTGAAAAAGATATAGACGACCTGAATGGCAGGATACATGGGATATTAAACAAAGGGTTACTTACTGAAGAAGACCTTTCAAAAGAGCTTAAGGATACTATCAGCAAGGTCAGTAAAGTGCAATGAATTAACAAATGATATTTAAGACAATCCTGATTTTTCTCTTTTTATTCCCTTCAAGGGCATGGGGATTTGTACCTCACGAATACCCTGCGGTTTACACTCATCAGGTTGGGAACCTGTTTTACATCACTGCATTAATTTTATTCTTGTGGGTCATTATTCATCACCGCTTATATAAAGAACCTGCTTGGAGATACCTCTTTATTTCCGTCGTATTTTTTATCTTATGGAACTCCGATATATTCATCAGTCGTCTCGTAAAGATGTTCTGGCTTGAGCCAACTCACATAATAGGGGCAACTGAGGGATGGCAGTACTTCTCACGATATATGAAAATTGAGAGTAAATATGAAGGTCTCGAATACGTATACTACATAGGAAGATTTGACTTTATATTACTCGACATTGCAATGCTCTTTTTTTATATAGGACTGCGAAAGCATTTAGAAAAGTTAGAAAAGATAGAATATCGGGAACAAAAAGAACAAAGAGCCGTTGTTTACGCTATCGCTCTCCTGCCATTCTTGCCGCTTGTAATTACTGAGATAGCAGGCAATATCGTCTTTATAATTCTGTCTACGCTCTGCGTTATCACCAGTATTAAACTCTATAAGAGAGAGACAGAGAATGTACTGTGGCATTACATGGTATGTCTTTCCTTAACCTATTTTGCATTTTCACTTACCAGATCATTAGGACATGTCTTGATGCACATCCTTATACCAACAGGGAACACGCATATCTGGAAGAATCTCTATCTCGAACCAATTGGCGGGAGTCTTAACACCGCTAACCGTTTTTTGGTTGCTACTTTAACTCTCTTCTTTATCTGGGTATATAAATTATATCTGGGAATATCGGCAGACAAAGACAAATTAGAGATTAGTGTGACAGAGAGGACGAGATTTATAGAGCAATTAGAAAGAGACAAGATAGAACTCAGGGAATTGGATAAATTGAAATCCGCTTTTTTAGCTAACGTATCTCATGAACTACGCACCCCTATGAATTCCATTGTCGGCTATACAGAACTCTTATTAGACAGAGTTGACGGCCCTCTTAATGAAGAACAGGAAAAGAGTCTGAAAAAAGTAGCTGCTAATGCCGAACGTCTCCTGCAGTTGATAAATGCTGTACTCAATGTCTCCAAAATAGAGGCTGGAAAAGTAAAGATTGAACCGCAGGAGATCAACCTGAAATGGTTAATTGAGTCTGTCATTCCTGCCTTTGAACCATTGATAACCCAAAAGGGGCTAACACTAACTATTAACATAGATAAGAAGCTACCTCACGTCTATGGTGACGAGAGCGGGGTCAGACAAATCTTGATAAACCTGTTATCCAATGCTGTTAAATTCACCAATAAGGGAGGAATAACCATAAGCGCTAAACCCTTTGAAAGGGATATTAAACCCGGCGAGTTACCGCTCTTTGCAGAGATCTGCATAAAGGATACAGGTATAGGAATAAAAGAAGAAAATCTTACCAAGATTTTTGATAGGTTCACACAGGTAGACTTCTCCTATATCCGTCAATATGAAGGTGCAGGTCTCGGACTGAGTATTGCCAGAGGACTGGTGGAATTACACAAGGGTACAATCTGGGTAACGAGCAAATATGGAGAAGGCAGTAAATTTTGTTTTACCCTTCCTTTAAAAAAAGAAATACTTGAAAAGACTGATAGTCTATCAATAAAATCAAACACGTCTGACAGAACTAAGGAAAAGGTTATTGAAAAAGACCTTTAAATTGCAATGAGAAAGCGAGGGGAAGATGGAAGAGATAGAAAAGGGCTTACACAAAAAAATACTGATAGTCGATGACAATCAGGACAGCCGTGAGCTGGTAGTCAAGATACTCAAAAACAGGGGGTATCAATTAATTGAGGCAATCGATGGAGAAGATGCGTTGGAAAAAGCAATGGCAGAAAGGCCTGACCTGATCCTCATGGACATCTCTATCCCAAAAATAGATGGCTATGAAGTAACAAGAAGGCTAAAGTCACAGAAGGAATTTAAAAATATCATCATAGTTGCCTTAACTGCTCATGCAATGAAAGGGGACAGAGAAAAAGCCTTTGAAGTTGGTTGTGAAGGATATATTTCCAAGCCTATCAACACCCGTGAATTGCCGGACCAGATAAAATCATTTTTAAAAAATAAATAAGAAATGAGAAATAGAAAATTTGAACCTAAATTGAGCGATTTATTTATTTGAAACCATATTAATCAAGGTATTCTAAAGAAAATGCAATCACCCAATAAGTGTCATTCTCTGGCTTGACCAGAGAATCCAGGGTTTCCCGTGAAAACGGGAATCCAGTTCCTTATATATAGTTCCCCGCTTTCGCGGGGACGGCGTCTGGATTCCCCGATCAAG
>VGWZ01000126.1 GCA_016873595.1 Nitrospira sp. | reverse complement strand
AGACACTGCAATCACCTTTGACACAAAAGAATTCCGATTCCTGATATACAACAAAAGGTTAAAAGAAAAGATAGAAAGCATCTGGATGTATCCTCCAGATGCATTAGCACATGGAATTTATGGAGATTTGATTATACAATTTACCATAAAGAAAAATGGCAGATTGGGAGCAGTTGAGCTCGTAAGAACATCGGGCCATAAAAATTTAGATGACGCTGCAATGAAAGCACTAAAGGATGGTGACCCATTCTGGCCTCTGCCGGATGAATGGGGCATGGATGCCTATACAATAAAGGGTCATTTCATTTATACTATTTATGGCTATTATGTAAGGTAAATGAGAACGAGTTAAAAGTCAGAAGCATTCAATCTTTTTTTTACTGACAACTAACTACTAACAACTGAGGACTATCTTGGGACCGCGACTTTATCTTAAAGTAGGTGATGTGGTCAGGCACAAGCGTTATAGTGTGTGGGGCTTTGGGGAGGTTATCGAAGAAAAACATTCATCCTTACCCGGTGGGTTATGCCTTGTGAGAGTGTTATTTGAGGATGGTATAGAAAGAGCATTTATCAATGATCTTGATAATGAATGCTGTTGTTATTATGCAGGGATAAAATTGCGTGGACTTTAAGGATTAGGTTAAGTATTTTCTATAACGCACTATTATAAAAGAATTTTCTTGACAAAATAATCCCCTAATGGTTTAATTTCCTTGATGGGTCCCTTAACTGGTCTTATTGAGGAAGAAAGTCCTTCTATTCTTGTTGTTGACGACGTGCAGTCAAACCTTGAACTTATGGAGGCAATCTTTCTAGGCGAAGGCTACAGGGTTCATGCTGCACTGGGGTCGCATAGTGCATTTACTATATTCATGAAATGTCCTCTTGACCTTGCTGTGCTTGATGTGATGATGCCAGGGGTTGATGGCTTTGAGTTATGCAGGAGATTCAAAGAAATATCAAGAAAACGGTTTTTCCCCGTAATACTTCTCACAGCCCTTTCAGACAAAAAAAGCAGGATTAAAGGAATTGAGTCAGGAGCAGACGATTTTATAAGCAAGCCATTTGACACCGCAGAACTCATCATCAAGACAAAATCACTTTTGAAACTTAAGGCTCTCCAGGAAGAGCTTGATCACTCGGAAAACATCATTCTTACACTCGCAGTTGCAATGGAGGCAAGAGACCCTTATACAAAAGGACATTCAACAAGAGTCAGCGAAATTTCTGTAGAATTTGCATCATTTCTTGGTTTGCCTCATAAAGAACGAGAGGAGATGAAAAAGGCCGGGATCCTCCACGATATAGGGAAAATATGTCTCAGTGAATCACTCCTTCGTAAACCTGGAACCCTCACTGAAGAAGAGATGAGAGAGATTAAGAGACATCCGGTACTTGGTGAGGATATTTGTCGTCCACTTCTTTCTATGAGAAAGATACTTCCTGCGATACGATACCACCATGAGCGATGGGATGGAACAGGGTTTCCTGATGGGCTTGCTGGCGAAGACATCCCGATTATGGCAAGGATACTTGCAATTGTTGATTCTTTTGATGCAATGGTATCAATACGTCCGTATCGTGACAGGAGATCAATAAAGGCAACTCTTGAAATTATGGAATCCGAGCGTCATCAGGGACAGTGGGATTCTGAACTGCTCGGCTATTTTCTCGATATGATGTTTTCTATAGCAGACAGAGGTTACAAACAAAATGTTTAGGGTAGCAATTGTAGGTGGAAATATAGGTGGAAGTGCCCTTATTTCTTTGCTCAGGGGAGACCCTACCACAGAGCTTGTTGGTGTCTATGAAAAGAGACCGGACGCTCCAGGAGTCATTCTTTCGAGAAAATGGAACATACCTGTTATTGAAGATATAATGTCGCTTAGAATCGTCAATCCAGAGATTGTAATCAATGTAACCGGGGACCCAAAACTCAGCAATGAAATAAGAATAGCTTTTGAAAACAAGGTAGAGGTGATAGAGGGGATTGGAGCAAGGTTTTTATGGGAAATTATCGAAAAGCAGAAACGGGCAAGGATAGAGGTTTTTAAAATCGCAGAGGATCAAAAAACGATTTTTACTGCAGCATCAAAACTATATGCTGCAGATTTCGATGATTTCCTCAGGTTTGTTCTCGATAAGGCTGTTGAACTATCTGAATCTCCAGCTGGCAGTATTGCTGTTTACGAAAACGGTGAGATGAGACTTGTTGCATCTAAAGGTTTGAGCAAAAAGTTCATAGAGAATAAAGCCTGGGGTGCAATGTCTGGCGGACTCACAGAAATGATTCTTCAAAACAAAAACATTGTTTCCATCACTGACACCCTTAAAGAAGAGCATGCAAGAAATAACCCTGCATTAATGAGTGAGAAGATTAGGGCTATACTTGTCTGCCCTGTAATGCTAAGAGGCGAGGTTGCAGGTATTCTCTATATAAACGACTTCAGGCCAAGGCAATTCTCTGAAAGGCTGCAAGCATCATTAAACCTGTTAGCCGGCCTGGTAGGCATTGCTTTAGACAGATTTTCATTAATCAGAGGAATTGAGGAGTTAAGACTTAAACTCACTAATCTGACAGAAGCTTCAAATGATATGGTTTTGATAACAAACTCTGCTGGTCTGGTAAGTGTCTTTAATGAACGTGCAACCGACATACTCGGTTACTCCAAGCAAGATTTAACAGGCATGACTATAGGGTCATTGATAAAAGATGACTTTTGGGAAGTGATTCAAAAAGAACTCGATAGAAAATCTGTACTCACAGGTTATGAGATTACTGTTATCGGATTTGGCGGCAGGGAATTCGATGCAAGGTTAAATGCTATTGTCCTCAAGGATCAGGATGGAAATCCTTCTGGTTCTCTATTTGTGCTTAAAAACCTGACAGAAGAAAGAGACTTAATGAAGGCCCTTGAGGATAAGACAAAAGCGCTTGAAGAGCTAAACGAGAACCTTGAAAAGAAGGTAATAGAAAGGACTGAAGAGTTCGAGAAGATAAACAGAGAACTTGAGCGAGCGAATCAGCTCAAAGGCAGGTTCATCTCAAATATGAGTCATGAACTAAGAACTCCATTAAATTCCATCATCGGATTCTCTGATGTGCTCATTGAGAGAACATTCGGTGACCTCAGTAAAAACCAGGAACGGTATGTGAAAAATATATATTCTGCCGGTAAGCACCTGCTTGAACTGATAAATAATGTGTTGGATATCGCAAAGATAGAGGCTGGTAAATATGAGATGGTCTATGAGACACTCCCAATTGGTACTATTGCGGATGAAGTTATCAACATAATGAAGCCTCTTGCTGAAAATAAGTTCATCGAGATTGTGGTCTCGATAGGTGAAGGCATCAGCGACGTTACCGCAGATAAGGTAAAACTGAAACAAATCTTATACAACCTGCTTTCAAATGCAATAAAATTTACACCTGAAGGCGGTAAAGTAGGGATAAACATAGCAAAGGAAGAAAATATTGACGGGCGTTACCCCTGGGCAATACCAGGGTTAGAATTTATAAAATTCTCTGTCTGGGATACAGGCATTGGTATAGGGCCAGAAGACAAAGAGAAGATATTTGATGAATTTGAGCAGGCAGACTCATCATTTTCGAGAAAATATGGCGGTGTTGGTCTTGGTCTTGCCCTCACAAAAAAACTTGTTGAACTCCACGGAGGGAATATATCGGTTGAAACTAACCTCGGCGAAGGAAGTACATTCACGTTCCTGATACCTATTACATCTCCTGTTGAACCTTTACGACCAGAGGCCGTAGAGGCAGTAAGTCTGGATTTCCCTTGGATGAAAGAAGAAGCACCTCTCATACTTGTTGCAGAGGATGACTTGCCTACTGCGGAACTCCTCACTTTGCATCTCACGCAATCAGGGTATAAGGTCGCCCATGCTTTTGATGGTGAAGAGGCTATAGAGAAGACAAAGAACCTGAAGCCTTTTGCCATCACTTTAGATATTATGCTTCCTAAAAAAGACGGGTGGGAAGTGTTACAAGAGCTTAAAAGTGACCCGAAAACAACTTCGATACCTGTAATTATCCATTCTATAGTCAATAATAAAGAGCTTGCTTTCGCGCTCGGCGCAACAGATTACCTCCTTAAACCCCTCGAAAAAGAGGCGCTCATTTTAAAGCTCGAAGAGATCATTATGGCTAAAGGTAAGAAGGTACTACCAATCTCTGTGCTGATAATAGAATCTGAAGATAAAGTTACAAACTATCTTAAAGAAATATTTGAACATCAGGGGTTCCTCATTTACACCGCACCTAATGGTAAAAGGGGAATAGAGCTCGCAACAGCATTGAGGCCAAGTGCAATACTGCTTGATTTTACACTGCCTGACATGCTCTGTTTTGATGTTATAAAGGATATAAAGGAAAATCCTTCAACAAAAGACATCCCTATATACATACTCACAGAAAGAGATATCTCTGTTGAAGACAGAATCACCCTTGTAGGTAAGATTGAAAGAATTGTCCAGAAGCAGGCCTTCAACACAAAGGAATTAGTCGGACATATAAAAGAACTTGAGATACTCTATCCAAGAAGGGCAGGGCTGATAGATGAACTTACAGGACTTTTCAGCCATAGATACTTCCAGATTCGGCTCGCACAGGAAGTAGAAAGGGCAACAAGGTACAAGCTTCCTCTAAACCTTCTGGTTCTCGATATAGACTTCTTCGGGCAATATGTAAAAGAGCACGGTGTATATTATGGGAATTTAGTGTTAGAAAAAGTCGCTGAACTTCTCAGAAAAAATATAAGGGGTTCTGATGTTGTAGTCCGCTATGGAGGAGATTCTTTTGCAATTATACTTCCGAACACTGTTATTACATCTGGGCTTTCGCTGAGTAACCGGTTCAATGCAATCATAAGAAACTACCCCTTCCTTTACGAGGAATCTCAGCCAAAAGGGCGAATAACAGCGAGCGTTGGTCTTACCTTCCTTGATAACCAAACAACAGAAGAATTTATTTTATGTGCTGAAAAGGCCTTAGCCCGCGCCATAAAGAAAGGTGGTGACAGGGTCGAGGTTTATTCAAGAGAGCAGGATGAAACAGAAGAAGTTACGTGGTACTGAGTCTTTCTATGACACTTTTGAAAGTCCTGTAGGGAAACTTTATCTTATATTTACCGGCAAAAATCTTAGTGGAATCGATTTCAGCAAACCGAGAGAGATACTTCCAAAAGGGAAAGCATCCCCTTTAATAAAAAAGGAACTTAAGGAATATTTTGAAAATGGCAGAGAAGAATTCACACAGAAAAAAGGATTTACTACGGGTACTGAATTTGACAGAAAGGTATGGCTTGCCTTGAAAGAAATCCCTTATGGAGAAACAAGAACATATAAATGGCTTGCTGAAAAAATCGGCAGACCAAATGCCTTTAGGGCAGTTGGTCAGGCACTGAGCAGAAATCCCCTCCCTATAGTACTTCCATGTCATCGGATTATCGAATCTGATGGATCAATCGGTGGTTACTCATCAGGCGTTGATTTCAAGAGAAGACTTCTTGAGATTGAATACTATCTGAAGTTAGGAAAGAAAAGTTAACCTGCATTGTTTACTTAACCCAAAAAATGCAGTTTAAGTAGACATACTTGTAGAGCTAAGCCTCTCAAGGTTTTTAAAGAATTATTCTATTCAACGCTAATATTTATACTGTTTTTAGTCCACCTCCTATAAATTTTCTTCTGCGTCATCCAAATGCATTGCAATTATCAAAATCACGTGGAACGTATTGTTTTATACGGTGAAATAAGTATATAAGTTTTGATTTTATTCTCTGCGTAAAGACCGAAATCCGTAATACTATCTT
>VGWZ01000125.1 GCA_016873595.1 Nitrospira sp. | reverse complement strand
CTCGGGCTTGTGAAAGACCAGAGGGAGATAAAGCTCGTAAAGGGTACTGGTGAGTTGAGGTTTATGGATGTGGCGTCACAGATCATACCCACGAGTGTGCATATTAAATCCCTTTTAGACCCTGCGAGCTTACAGGTGCTTGAGCAGAACTACGAGTATGACCTGCTTAATCCCCAAAAACTTCTCGACAAATATGTAGGGAAGGATGTGAAACTCTATTACAGAAATCCATATACTGAACGAGAAGAGATTGTCACCGCCACGCTTCTGTCGAACAATGGAGGGCCAATATTTAAAATCGGTAATGAGATTACCTTCGGTCATCCGGGAAGGATTATATTCCCTGGTGTTCCTGAAAACCTCATCTCGAAACCCACCCTCCTCTGGCTTCTGGAAAACCACCTTTCAAAAGCTCAGAAGGTCGAGGCAACGTATCTCACCAATGGCATCAACTGGAGAGCTGATTATGTGGTCACATTGAATGAGAAGGATGATAAGGCAGACCTCTCAGGCTGGGTAACCATTGATAATAAGAGCGGTACTACATACAAAGATGCAAAGCTCAAGCTTGTTGCAGGTGACGTAAACAGAGTTAAGGATGAATACGAATATAAGACTAAGATGCTCCGTGCTGCAGTTGCAGAGGCAGCTCCGAAAAAAGATCAGTTCAAAGAGGAAGAATTCTTTGAGTATCACATTTACACACTTCAGAGACCTTCAACAATTAAGGATAACCAGACAAAACAGATAAGTCTAATCAGTGCTGATACTGTCCCTGTCAAAAAAGGGCTGCTCTACCGTGGTGCACGTTATTACTATTACAACCAGCACGGCGAGGTCATGTCAAACCAGAAGGTGGGGGTATTTGTGGAAATTGCAAATAAGAAGGAGAACAATCTCGGTATCCCCCTCCCAAAAGGTATTATCAGGGTCTACAAACATGATAAAGAGGGAAGCCTTCAGTTTGTCGGTGAGGACTCTATAGACCATACACCAAAAGACGAAAAAGTGAGAATTAAGCTCGGTGATGCCTTTGATGTGGTGGGGAACAGAAAACAGACAGACTGGAAAAAGATTGCCTATGATACCTATGAGGCAGCTTTCGAAATTTCCCTCAGAAACCATAAAAAGGAAGATGTTGTGGTGAGGGTTGTTGAGCCGATACCCGGAGACTGGAAGATGCTCATTTCTTCACATGAATATACAAAGACAGAGGCCTTCACCGCTGAGTTTAATATTCCAGTTCCTAAAGACAAAGAGACAAAGCTTACCTATAGAGTGAGGATGAGATTTTAAATGAACTAACCACGCATTGAAGCACAAACAGTCATAATGTCATTGCGAGGAAGTCGATACGACTGATGAAGCAATCCCAAACGAATAGATTGCCACGTTTCGCTCGCAATGACACCAACAAACCTGTAACAAAACTACGGGGAATTAATTCATTAAAATCAAGTCCATCAATTGACTTTAACTCCATACGCTGTTTAAACTTAACTCTATGAAAAAAGACCTTGTAAAAATAATTGAAGATGCACTGAAAACGCTCGGTATTGAAAAACCCACACACATCGAGATAGAGATACCTCAGAATGAGTCTTTTGGGGATATGGCAACACCTGTAGCAATGATCCTCGCAGCAACATTGAAAAAACCTCCAAAGAAAATTGCAGAGGAACTCGTAAATGCCATTAAAGATAAATCTGTTTTTGAAAAAATAGATATTGCTGGTCCAGGATTCATTAATTTCACCTTCTCAAAAAAATACATATATTCTGAGATTAAAAAGTTGATGAAAGATAAAAGTAAATTTTTGCGAGAAGATATTGGGAAGGGCAAACGGGTTCAAATCGAATTCATAAGTGCAAACCCAACAGGCCCGCTTCACCTCGGCCATGGAAGAGGTGCAGCAACCGGGGCAGCCCTCTCAAATCTCCTCGAAGCTGCAGGATATAAGGTTGACCGTGAATACTATATAAACGATGCAGGAAAACAGGTAAGAATCCTCGGACTGTCAGTATTTGCACGTTATCAGCAGCTGCTCGGAAGAGACTATCCCTTTCCAGAAGAAGGCTATAGAGGCGGATATATAGAAGAGATAGCACGCGTACTAATTAAAGAAGAAGGCGAGAAATATCTTAAGCGAGCATTTGATGAGGTTTCAGATTTTTTTACTGACTACTCTTACAAAAGGATGCTCTCAAGCATCGACAGTGATCTAAAGGATTTTGGCATTGCCTTTGATACATGGCAGAGTGAAAAAGAGCTTTACAAAAAGGGCGATGTAGAAAAGGCTCTTGATGACCTGAAAAACAGGGGTTTAATATATGAAAAAGACGGTGCCGCCTGGTTTAAATCAACCGCTTTTGGCGATGACAAAGACAGGGTCATCATCAAACAGGATGGCGAATATACATATTTTACCTCCGACATTGCCTATCACAGACAGAAGGTAGAAAAAAAATATGATGAAATAATTGATATATGGGGTGCTGACCACCACGGGTATATCACAAGAGTCAAAGCAGTCATTGAGGCGATTGGCTATCCTAAGGAAAAATTAAAGATTTTACTTGTACAGATGGTTACTCTTCTGAGAGGCAGGAAGCCTGTCCAGATGTCAAAAAGGGCTGGCAAGTTTATAACCCTGAGAGAAGTCATAGACGAGGTTGGAACAGATACAACCAAATTTATATTCCTTACCAGACGTCCTGACAGCCACCTTGAATTTGACCTCGAGGCCGCAAAGGCTCAATCGTCAGAAAATCCTGTTTTTTACGTTCAATATGCAAATGCAAGGATAAACAGTATTTTTGCCCATGCAAGAGAAAAAGGTATAGATACAGACATGCTTTATAATGCTGACCTCAAACTTCTCTCTGTTCATGAGGAGCTCAGAATAATAAGGAAGCTCCTTACCTACCCAATGATATTTGAGGGCGCTGTGAATGCCCATGAGCCCCACAGGATTACATTCTATTTACAGGAACTTTCAGGCATGTTTCACCCTTACTACAATAAATACAGGGTAATCACCGAAAAAAGTGAACAGAGCAGGGCACGACTCGCTTTATGTGAGGCAATAAGGATTGTCCTTCAAGATGGTCTTGAAATACTTGGGATAAGCATTCCTGAGAAGATGTGATTGACATTGGATATGCGATACTGGTATAAATAACAGGTCTATGATAGCGAAAACAAAGAAGATATGGATGGATGGGAAGTTCTTAGATTGGGACGATGCCAATGTGCATATCCTTACGCATACTCTCCAATATGGCCTTGGTGTTTTTGAAGGAATAAGGTGTTACGAAACAAAAGAAGGACCTGCAATATTCAGACTCAATGAGCACATTGACAGACTTTTTAACTCAGCCCATATTTTCTTGATAAAAATACCCTATTCAAGAAAAGAGATCAAAGACGCTATAATCGGGACAGTAAGAATAAATAAAATGAAAGAATGTTATATCAGACCTTTCGTTTACATCGGCTATGGTTCCATGGGTCTTTATCCAAAGGATAACCCCATTAATGTCGCTATTGCAGTATGGTCATGGGGAGCCTATCTCGGAGACAAAGGGATTAAAGAGGGCATCAAGGTTAAGACTTCATCCTTTATACGAAACCATGTAAATGCGAGTATGTCAAGGGGCAAGGTATGCGGATATTATATAAATTCACAGCTTGCAAAAAAAGAGGCGATTTCATGTGGATTTGATGAGGCACTTTTACTTGATACAGAAGGATATGTATCTGAGGGAAGCGGCGAGAATATTTTCATAGTAAGAAATGGGGCATTAAAAACGACACCTCTTACTTCGATACTTGAAGGGATTACAAGAAACAGCATTATCAAAATAGCAAATGACGAGGGGATTAAAGTCACAGAGGAGCGGTTCACAAGAGACGAAGTATATATTTCTGATGAGGCCTTTTTCACCGGCACAGCTGCTGAGGTTACACCTATAAGAGATGTTGATGGAAGAGCCATTGGTACTGGTAAGTCAGGCAAGGTAACAAAGATGCTTCAATCATTATTCTTTGATATTGTCAAGGGGAAGAATAAGAAATACAAGTTCTGGTTAACAAAGGTTTAACCTATTAATTTTATATATTAAGTGGGGGGCGTAACACGTTACGCCCCTTTTACCTATCTCCTTTTCTATGGACCCGCTGGTTTATGGCACTTCGCACAGGTTGAAAAATCTGGTGTATACATCGCAAATGCCTTTGTGCCATTGTGACATGTTATGCAGTACTTACCGGATACATGTTCTGCTGATGTAATCTTAGCTGAGCCCTCCATACCCGGCTTCTTCATAGCAAAAGGAACACCCTCTGGCATTTTATGACATTCCACACATTTACCGGGGCCGAGTTTATCGTTGTGAAGTTTTCCATCAAAAATAGCTTTTCCGAAAGTGCTATCTTTGTACTCGAGCACAGTCATCCCTGCAAAAGCTGACGTTACCAGAGCCAATGCTGCAATTAATCCTACTACTACCGACCATGACCTCACCATCATTCACCCCCTTTCATAATCCTGAAAATCAGGAATCAAATAGTATGCCACTAAACTTTATGCCCATACAGGGCATCCTAATATAAGAGGTAATCCTCTCTATGAGCCTTCGGCAAATAGGGAATTCTTTCTCATTAGGGGAAAACAAAATTCAGAAAAATATAATTAAAAAGTAATAGTTCTGTCAAGGAGAAAATGTTTGTCAATTGAATTATAAGATATTAAAATGTTAATATTATTAAAAATTTTAGAGGTATCTAATGCTCCATGAGGTATTACAAATAGGGTTAACTTTTGACGATGTGCTCCTTATTCCGTCTAAATCAGAAGTCCTTCCAAAAGAAGTTGACATAAAAACCATGCTCACACGGAGTATAAAAATCAATATTCCGTTAGTAAGTGCTGCAATGGATACCGTGACAGAGGCAAACCTCGCAATCGCCATAGCTCGTGAAGGCGGGATCGGAATTATTCATAGAGCGATGAGTCCGGAGAAGCAGGCATCAGAGGTAGACAAGGTAAAAAAGTCTGAAAGCGGGATGATATTGGATCCTATAACAATTTCACAGGATGCACCTATCTCAGAAGCGATGGCCCTGATGGAAAAATACAGGATATCAGGTGTCCCTGTTACAGAAAAGGGGAAACTTATCGGGATACTTACAAACAGGGATCTTCGCTTTGAAACACAATGGTCAAAAAAAGTTTCCAAGGTAATGACAAGAGAACATCTCATCACTGCACCAGTTGGGACAACTCTTGACCAGGCACAGAAAATCCTCCACAAATACAAAATAGAAAAGCTCCCCATTTTAGATAAAGAGAACAAACTCAAAGGGCTCATAACGATAAAAGATATCGAAAAGAGGAAGAAATATCCACATGCATGCAAAGATAGAGTTGGGAGACTTTGCGTTGGAGCCGCTGTAGGCACAGGAGAAGATTCACTCTACAGGGCGGAAATCCTTGTAAAAGCAGGGGTAGATGTCATCGTAATTGATACTGCCCATGGACATACCAAGTCAGTCATTGCCACCCTTAAGACATTAAAAAAGAGAATTGATGTGGATATAATTGCAGGCAATATCGCTACTGCAGAGGCTACATTTGACCTCATTAAGGCTGGTGTAGATGGAATAAAGATTGGCATAGGCCCGGGCTCAATATGTACTACGAGAATTATAGCAGGTACAGGCGTACCACAGATTACCGCAATTAAAGACTGTCATTCTGTTGCAAAGAAATATGGAGTTCCTCTCATCGCAGACGGAGGGATAAAATATTCAGGAGATATTACAAAAGCACTTGCAGCAGGCGCCCA
>VGWZ01000124.1 GCA_016873595.1 Nitrospira sp. | reverse complement strand
CATATGAATAATAATTTGTCGTTTATAAAAATTTTGAGACAGTCTTTTCCATTCTGAATTCTGGGTGTATACTGTTTAGCTTCATATAGTGAAATGACTGTTATGAAAATCACATGTCCAATATGTGAAAATAAAACAACATGGGAGGAAAATCACTGGAGGCCTTTCTGTTCTGAAAGGTGCAAACTTATTGACCTTGGCAAATGGGCGACAGAGGAATACAGGATTCCAGAGGATGAAGCGAAGAGCAAAGGGCAAAGAGAAGATAAAAAAGAGCAATGAGCTGAGCGCGAAACTCTACGCTCTATGCTATACCAGGAGGTTATCATGATTAAGATCGCAGTTGCAGGAGCAGCAGGGAGGATGGGAAGCAGGATCACTGCCCTCTCAAGAGAATATGAAGGACTCCGGCTTACAGGTGCATTTGAGAAAAAAGGGCATAAGGACATAGGCAAAGATATCGGGACAATAGTCGGAATCGGAGATACAGGAGTAAAACTTGTAGATAGTCTTGAATCAGCCACTGACAATGCTGATATGATTATCTCTTTTACTACGGTTGAAGCATCCCTCGAACATTTGAGGTTTGCATCATCAAAAGGGAAGGCAATGGTCATAGGCACAACAGGCTTTTCAAAAGATCATTTAAAAGAAGTTGCTGAACTGACAAAGAAAATCCCGTGTGTCATGGCATCCAATATGAGCATGGGGGTAAACCTGCTTTTAAAGATATTGCATGATATTGCAAGAGTACTCGGCGATGACTATGACATTGAGATTATCGAGGCACACCACAGATTAAAGAAAGATGCACCGAGTGGAACTGCACTCAAGATGGCTCAGGTTATTGCAGATGCGGTAAACAGAAACCTTGAAGAGGTTGCTGTATATGCAAGAAAAGGGCTTATTGGTGAAAGAACAAAAAAAGAGATTGGCATTCAGACTGTACGTGCAGGCGACATTGTAGGAGAACATACTATTATATTCGGCGGACTTGGTGAAAGAATAGAGATTACTCATAAGGCATCGAGCAGGGATACCTTTGCAAGAGGCGCTTTGAAGGCTGCGCTTTGGCTTTCAGAAAAACCAGCAGGTCTTTACGACATGCAGGATGTGCTGGGGTTGAAATAGTAGACTTTTAGTTTTTTCAACTCATCTTTCCAGCACCTTTCTTATTTTTCTCAAAAGCTCTGTTGGAAAGATGGGTTTTAAGACAAAATCTAATCCCTCTTCAAGGATTCCCTTTTTATGGATAACATTTGCGGTGTAACCACTCATAAAAAAAAGCCTTCACATCCGGACTTACTTTCTTTATCTCTTCATACACTTCCTTACCGTTCTTCTTCGGCATTATGACATCAAGAATGAGAAAATGACATTCCCTATAACATCAATTCCTGTTTTTCTCAGTCTGTCTCTCAGTTGTTCACACCGCCTCTGAGTAAATTATATCAGATATCACCCCCCCTATTTCACTTCATGAAATTTCTCCCTTGTTGCCTCTCTCATTTCAATGCTTCAAACTTTCAACATTTTAAGGTATATTTATTACAATGAAAAAATCTTCAAAAAAGAAAAAGCCCAAACCACGCCTTCCTATGGAGGCGGTGTTGAAACTCCGCAAGCACACTGTGATCACTAAAAGGGATAAGAAAAGGTACGATAGAAAGCGCACGAAGCAGCAGACAGTAGAAATCATCACTGAAGAAAATAATTGAAGAAAAACCTGTTGACTTCTCCTGTTGACTTCTCCTGTTGACTTCTCCTGTTGACTTCTCCTTGACTATCTGTTATCTATTTGGTAATATCTATCACTAAGTTTTATATTGCCAAGATAGAAAGGAGGGGAGAAGAACTGTGTAGGTAGCGCGTGAGGCGCTATAACCAATAATTACGATATTTACTTAAAGAAAGGGGGAAAAGATGCTTAGAAAGATTGCCATATGTTTAGTGATAGCGCTCTTTATTTTAGGGACGACAAGCCTTGCTACTGGTAAGGAAGCTGTGAAGGGTCTCGGGGTAAAGGGAGTTAAGGACGTAATTGACAAAATATCACCGCCTTTTATGGAAAAGAATCCAGGCATAGCTGTCGAGACCATCGAGGAGAAAGGCGATGTTGCTATTAAAGTTATTGGTAAAAGTGAGTTTGGTTTTACTTTTGGTATGATTACCCGCCCATTGAAAGACGAAGAAAAGAAGGCATATCCTGATATCAAAGCGTTTCTTTTTGCTAAGGATGGTGTAACTGTAGTGGTTAATCCAAAAAACCCAGTAAAGGGGTTAACTACAGCCCAGGTAAGGGATATCTATGCTGGTAAAATCACTGACTGGTCTGCAGTAGGTGGCACAAAAGGTAAAATCACTGTGCTCATCAGAGAGGAAGGTGCGGGGCAGAGGGCAGCCCTAGAGAAGGTAGTTATGGGCACAGAAAAGGTTGCAGTCGAGAAGGCAAAAGTTCTCGATAAGATGGGTGCAATGAAGGAGGAAGTCGCGAAAGAGAGTTCGGCTATAGGTTACATCCTCATTGGTGCTGTTGATGAAAAAGTTAAGGCACTGGAGTTAGATGGCAAAGCGCCTACACTTGAGAACTTAAAGACTGGCATTTACCCGGTAGAGATTCCGTTTTACCTCATCACACGTGATGTACCTAAAGGCGCAACAAAGACTTTCATTGATTTCGTCATGAGCCCAGAAGGGCAGTCACTTGCAGAGAAACAGAAAGTTGCTCCTGCTGCACCAAAGCCTGCTCCGCCAAAGCCTAAAAAGTAAAGGACTGAGGGGGGCTACGCCCCCCTCATGAATTCCTTCCTATCTCTCGTTTCAAAGTCAGGTTAAAAAATATTCCTTTCAACCCTTAATATTGCGGTGAATAATGTTAATAACGCCTAATCGGATCATCATTATAGCAATTGATGCAAGGAGAAGTGCCATAATCTTCGCAATGCCAGCTATGCCTCCTTTACCAAAGAGACGTATAACCCGCTCTGCATTGACGAATGTTATCCAGACAATCAGGAGATTAAGTACAAATGAAATAACTGTAGGGACAATACCATATTGATCTACAAGTACAAGGATAGTGGTAAGCACCGCAGGTCCTGTAATTAAAGGCACACCAATAGGCACTACACCCATCTTATCAAATGGTCTTTTCCGTGTCTCATCATGTCTTACGAGGTCAAGTATCGCAAAAATAAGGAGGACAAGACCTCCTGCAATTTTAAAATCTGCTTCAGTAATTCCCAATATTTTAAAAATTACTTTTCCCAAAGCTACAAATAAAAGTCCCACGATTAAGGCTGTGAGGAGTGAGTCCCTTATGATCGTCTTTCTTTCTGAATTTGTTGTCTCCTCAGTGAGAGAGATAAAAATGGGAAGAACGGTAAACACATTCGTTGCAGCAAAGAGTGGTATGAAAGTATGAGGGAATGCTTTTACAATATTCTCCATCAGTCTAATTATAATTACTTGTTCCTCAGGTGTCAAAATAATTTGACCAATTTTTTAAGATTCGATAGTATATTTTTATGGAGATCTGCCCTGTTTGTAAGCAGCCGAAGGATGAATGTATCTGCTGCCCTGAATGAGGACATGTGTGCCTCCTGGATCAGGGGGAACTCTATTGCCCAGTGTGTAAGCCTAAACTTGAGGATCCTGAAAAAGAGAACCCTGAGGCCGATCGCTAACTACTCAACTTCAAAAACCAAAAAATTCTTGACAGCCCTCCCTGCATCTGATATTCTCCGAGTTGAAATGAGGATTCTATGAAAAAATCAAATCTGTTTTTTTTACCCTTTTGTTCTCTTATTCTACTATTAGTGTGCTGTCTCATAAATAAGTTTACACAATTCTGTCATTCCTGCAAAAGCAGGAAACCAGAAAAACAAGGGCTGGATTCCGCATCAAGTGCGGAATGACACTCAAAAAGTGTAAAGAAGTGTTACAGACAGGACATTAGTTTCTTTTGTATTGCCCTCATTGTTGAATGACTTGTATGCCCAGAAACTTGAAGTACAACCAACCATAAGGGTCAGGCCAGCAACACTTTCTTTTGACTGTACGATTCAATTTAGAGCTAAAACAATTGTCGTCACCAATATCACCAAGAAGGCGCTCGATATACGGGCAAGGGCAGAACAGCCGTGGATTCTTGTAGAACCTCAAATGTTTGATAAGGTTCCCCCTGCAGGTACTGCCACTTTTACTGTAAGCATCAATTGCAAAGAACTCACAGGGACAAAACCAATTGTCGGTAAAATATTAGTTACAGGAGGCGACTTTGGTCAAAAAGTTCCTGTAAAAGTAAAACCTAGGATAGAGATTGCATCACCTAAACCTCGATAGAAATCAAGTGTCATTGTGAAATATGAGCAGATATGCAACAGTATTTTCGTTCATTAAAAAGAGGAGGCAGACCATGACCAAAAAGATTTTTGTACTGCTTTTTTCAATCGCTTTCGTCGCAATCTTCCAGATGGACTCTTACTCTGCAGATTTTGCAGGTCCGGATACATCACCAGATGGTCTACAGCTTCGTGATTTCTCTGTCCGTGGAGCACAAGATCCATCTCGAGTTGGAGATAATGTGAAAGTCAGTTATAAGTTAAAAAATGTCACACAGCGTACCATAGTACTTGATTCCCGCTACGGTGCATTTGTCGGAGCCAGATGGAACTCTACAACAGATGCGAATAACCGTGACTTCGGCTATTCACATATGGGTAAGATATTAAATCCACAACAAAAAGTTGATATAAAAGTATCAAGGAAATTAGATGCCGCAGGAACCTGGCGGTTCTGGCCTGCTTACTCGATTAGTGGTAAGTGGGGGCCATTTAGATGGCATGAGATTGTTTTTGACGTGGTAGCAGGGAGCACTACATCTCCTCCGAAACCTAAAACAGGGAGATAAGTTTTTTTCTGGCAGTCCCAATACAAAAGATTGAAGGCTTAGGGCTTTTACGGATTTGCACGCTTTTCTACTCCCCTTGACAACAGGTAGACCACAAGCTGGTTCAGGCTCACACCCTCATCTTTTGCTTTTTCCATAAGCGCCTTATGGAGTGATTTGGGCGTCCGTGCGAGTATCTTACCGCTGTATATATCTTCAGATGATGGCCGTGGTATTTTTCTGCCTTCTTTCTTTGCAGTCTTTATCCATAATTCCTGAGCAATCTTCACCTCTTTTATAGCCTCCTCCTCGGTTTCTCCAAAGGCTGAGCACTCTGGCAGATCAGGAATAACAGCAATAAACCCCTCATCTTCTTCGCTGTAAAATACTTTTATTGGATAGTGCATCTTATTGTCCCTCCTTCATTGTTACATTATAGTCTTCAATAATCTTTAAAAACTGCCTCACTTGGTAAGGTTTAACCCTCCCTTTGACGTTCTGAAAATTCAGTATCTCAGGAATGCCTTTTTTACTGTATACCTTATGGCTCCCCTTACCACCTTTATAGGTAAATCCAAAAGCCTCTGCCAATTTACAGATTTCATCGAATCTGACATCTTGAGAATTATTCTTAACTTTAGTAAAAAGCTTTTCGGTTTTACTCATTGAGCATATGCTATCATATATGATAGCATTAGTCGAATATTTTTTAACCTCTCTCTTTCCCTCATAGCAAATGAAGGGAAGAATAAAAGGGAAGAATACATTTTTATCCTAAGACGATTTAAGTTTAGTTCAATAGTATTGATAGCAGTCTGAAGATTAAAGATTAATAATAAAAAGATAAACCTTTTTACCTGACTAAGGAGTTGAAAACAGTACTTCTTAACATGTTTTGATAGATTGCTCTTTTCTGTTCATCTCGTATTTTGCAATATTTTTATGACAGACAAAATATATTCAGTTCTTTCTGTAGCTTTCAGAAATAATACCTGCTA
>VGWZ01000123.1 GCA_016873595.1 Nitrospira sp. | reverse complement strand
GTATTTAAGTCTTGAAGGGTTGAAGAGGATAGTACCTGATTCACACAATTACTGTGCTGCCTGTTTTGATAATGAGTATCCTATCAGTTTTCCTGGTGAACACCTCGAACAGATGGAGTTTTTGTTCAGATAGGAGCGATTTGATAACCCGCGCACTCAAAGACATATTTAGAGTCAACCTCGGTGTAAAAAAATACGAGAGAGTTCTTCTCTTTACTGACAGACCTTCGGAGAATGAAAAGACAGACGAATCTGATAGTGAACGAAGGTCAAGGCTCAGATGCATCTCTTTACTTACCGCAGAAACAGGTAAAAATTTCTGCAAGACACTCACATCTCATGAATATCCTGCTACAGGGAGTCATGGTGCTGAACCTCCTTTAGAACTCTGGGAGCTTGCATTCGGAGAGAAGGCGATTGCAGTCTTGAAGAAAGAAGAGCTCCTTTTCCCTCTACTGATGAAGGAAGCAAAAGACACAGACATTAAAAGAGCAGAGGATATTATCAGGAGGCATAAGAATAGGGCAGTAAACTGTGTTATTGCACTTTCAAATTATTCTACGAGCCATACGAGGTTCAGGGATTTCCTGACAAGGATTTGTGGCTGTAGGTATGCGAGTATGCCACTATTCGATATTTCCATGCTTGAAAGTTCTATGAATGTTGACTGGAAGTCCCTTGCAAATAGGACAAGAAAGATCGCAAAGATAGTGAATGATGCTGAGTGGATAGAGGTGAAGACCTTAAATGGAACTGTTATCTCTTTTTCAAAGAAGGGGAGAAAAGCAAAGGCAGATACAGGAATCCTGACAAGACCCGGTTCTTTTGGTAACCTTCCCGCAGGTGAGGTATTCCTCGCACCTTTGGAAGGAACATCTCATGGAAGGCTCATCCTTGAATGGGCTCCCACAAGACAGCTTCAATCTCCCATAACACTCACCGTTAAGAATGGTTATGTTGTGGATATCTCGGGTAAAGATGAATTTACTGAATATCTTACTGCAAAGCTTTCCGAAAGGAAGGAAAACGGGAATATTGCGGAGCTTGGCATTGGCACAAATGACCGTGCAACAAGACCTGATAATATACTTGAATCAGAAAAAATCCTCGGCACAATCCATATTGCCCTTGGTGACAACAGCTCATTTGGTGGTACTGTGAAGACACCCTTCCATCAGGACTTTGTATTTTTTAAACCAACGGTGACATTGATTTATAAAGATGGGGGCAAGGAGACCATCCTTAAAGCAGGTAAATTACTACGGATAGAATGATTACAAAACCTATTTCTCTTGGCTATTCACCCTGTCCTAATGACATATTCATATTCTATGCACTTGTCCATGGAAAGATTGATACAGGAGACTTACATTTTAAAGAAATCCTGCTCGATGTTGAAACTTTAAATCAAATGGCGTTGCATGCAGAGCTTGATATCACAAAAGTTTCGTATCATGCATTCGGCTATCTCCGTGACCACTATTGTTTGCTCCGCTCAGGGAGTGCTATCGGTAGAAGATGTGGACCTCTGGTGGTGGTAAGGGAAGATTACACCATAAAAGATTTACAGGGCAAAAGAATTGCAATCCCTGGAAAACTTACTACTGCATATCTGCTTTTACAACTCTTTACTTCAGACCTGCTACGCAAGGGGGACTCTGTCCCCCTTGCGGGATCCCCCTCAAATGGGAAAAAGTCGCAGGGAAAACGCACTTTCCCTTGCACATACATCGAAATGCCGTTTCATAAAATTATAGAGGCTGTAAAGAACAAAGATGTTGATGTGGGACTCATCATCCATGAAGGCAGATTTACCTATCCATTGTATGGATTAAAGAAAGTTGTAGACCTTGGTGAATGGTGGGAAAATGAGACAGGACTACCAGTACCACTCGGTGGAATACTTGTGAAAAGAAATCTTGGGGAAGACCTGATAAAAAGGATTAATTCTTTTGTGAGAAAAAGTGTTGAGTATGCATTCACCCACAGGGATGAGCCAAAGAATTATTTAACACAACATTCACAGGAACTCGAAGATAAAGTAATAGAACAGCATATAAATCTTTATGTGAATGATTATTCAATAGACATTGGTGAAGATGGAATATTAGCAGTTAAAGAGTTACTGAGAATGGCGGAAGAGAGAGGAATTATCAAAAAATCAAGGGATGATGTTCTATGCGATATGTAATCCTCGGGACAGCAGGACATATTGACCATGGTAAAAGTGCCCTTGTTAAGGCGTTGACAGGCATAGATCCTGACAGGCTCAAGGAAGAGAAAGAGCGTGGTATCACGATTGACCTTGGTTTTGCAGACTTAACATATCCTGACGGGCTCACCGTGGGGATTGTGGATGTACCTGGGCACGAAAGGCTTGTGAAGAACATGCTCGCAGGTGCAGGTGGAATAGACCTTGTGCTTTTTGTGATTGCTGCTGATGAAGGAATCATGCCACAGAGCCGAGAACATCTTTCTATATGCAACCTTCTCAAAATTAAATCAGGTCTTATCGCGATCACAAAGGCAGACCTTGTGGAGAAAGAGTGGCTCGAACTTGTAGAAGATGAAGTGAGAGACTTTGTAAAAGGTACATTCCTTGAAGAAGCAGTAATAGTTCCTGTTTCATCAAAGACCATGTTTAATATCGAATTACTTAAGGAAGAGATCAAAAATGTTGCATTAGGAGTCGAGCCAAAACAAACAAAAGGTCTTTTCAGGCTTCCTATTGACAGGGTTTTTATATTAAAGGGATTCGGGACTGTTGTGACAGGAACAGCAATATCCGGAAGTATATCTGTTGATGATACGCTTGAGATACTTCCGAGCACCATCAAAAGCAGGGTCCGCGGTCTTCACAGCCATGGGAAACCCATGCAGACAGCGTATGCAGGCCAGAGGGTAGCGATAAATCTTCAGGGGGTCAAGAAAGAAGAATTAAAGAGGGGAGATACCGTTGTAATACCAGAAAGGTTTTCTTCAACAAAAACGATTGATGCAAAAGTAGAATTACTTAAAGATGCACCTGCCCTGAAAAGTAAGGGCCTTGTCCATTTCTACCTTGGTACCTCGGATGTATTAGCGAGAATCATCCTTTATGAGAGAGATGAACTCAAGGCTGGTGAAAGTTGTTACTGCCAGTTCAGGCTTCAGGATCCTGTTATTTCTATGTCCGGGGACAGATATATCATCAGGAGATTTTCTCCTGTGGAAACAATCGGCGGAGGTGAGGTCCTTGACCCATCTTCATACCGTAGAAAACGCAAAGAGGGTATCGATGATTTAAAAATATTTGAATCGGGAACTCTTCCTGAAAAGATAGCAACGAAAATTAAAAAAGCTGGAATGAGGGGCATGCCCATCTCATTCATTGAAGGATGGATAAAGGCAGAGATTCCATTGATAAAAGATTCCATCTCAACATTAAAAGAAAATAATGTCTTGATACAATTCGAAGACATCCTGCTCCATAACAGTGCATTCAATGTCTTTAAAGAAGCTGTGAAAAAGATTATGACTGAGTTTCATGAGAAAAATCCTCTCAAGCCTGGAATGCTCAAAGAAGAACTCAGGGCCAATCTCAATAGTGAACCAAGGCTTTTTAGTGGCATGATTACATTACTTAAAGATATTGCCATAGATAAAGAGATAGCGCGACTTGCAACCCACAGTATGGCTTTGTCCGCGGCAGATGAAACACTCAAAATAAAGATACTCGAACTTCTGGAAAACAGTGGATTTCAACCTCCAACCAAGGAAGAACTGTCCCGGTCTCTTGAACTTGATCCGAAGCATCTATCAGATATACTGAGACTTATGGTAAAAGAAGGGAGTCTTGTGAGGATTAATGACTCAATGTACATCACTACCTCTACTTACAATAAAATAATCGAGAGCCTCAAAGGTTTTTTCAGGGGAAAACCGGAAATGACTGTGGCAGAATTCAGGGATATCCTCAGCACTACAAGAAAATATGCCCTTCCCTTCCTTGAATACCTTGATTCGAATAAGATTACATTAAGAGTTGGAGATGTGAGGAAACTCTTACTTAAGTGAGCTTACAATGAGAGTTTTGGTGGCGTTTATCTTTTCCATCTTTTTATTATTTGTATTCCACTCAAGTGCTCTATCAGATGTAATAGTCCATGATATAGTGGTGCCTCAAGGAGAAGAGGTCATGCTCAGGGCTGAGACGAGGGGGAAAATCCTCAGCAAAGGCGGTGAGCTTGTAGAGTTTTTTGTTGATGGGAAGTCCATTGGCAAAACCCTTTCAGGTGGTGATGGCTTTGCATTCAGACAATTTACCACGATAAAAACTGGTCTCCATCGAATAACGGTAAAGTCAGGTGTTGGTGAAGGGAATGGGCTCCTTCTTTCTTTGAAAAAAGGAACGAAGATTATCTTTGTTGATGTAGAGGGAAGTCTGTTTAAAGGACCATTTTCAAAGGAGCCAAAACACGGGAGTCAGAAGGCAATAAAGGAAATGTACAGGAGATTTCCAATTGTTTTTCTCCAGACAGGGCTCCTCAATGTGAAAGCGCTCAAAGCATGGCTTAAAGGGAATGAATTTATGGAGTTACCTGTTATCCCATGGAAGCAAGGGGCACTATTTGATGATATTCATGAAATGGGGTTTAAGATTAAGGCAATAATTGGAAGTGGAGCCGTGATCGAATCTGCGAAGGGATATAAACCCCTTGCCTTCAGCTTTGAAGGGGGAGAAGATGCACAGGAAGTAAAGGATTGGGAGGAGATCAAGAAAAAGCTTTAATAGTACACAAAAATCTTGATTTAATATTGCGTGTAAAATAGAATATTTATATGAATAATCCTTCCGGCAGTTCGACAAAACTGTATTACATTCGAATGATGAAAGTAAAAGCAAAGATAACCTATATTGAATAAAAATTGAATAATCTACAAAAAATTGCTCATTTATTTCAAAACACTGACCTGGACAGCCAACTTGAACAAAGCAGGAAAGTCAGTAAGAAATATTTAGTAAACATTCTTAACTACATTAACTTTCAAGATAGTACCATCCTTATTAATCTCAAACATCTAAAATATTTTAATATCATATCTCTTCCCGCAAAGCCACAGCCGTGCCTCGGAGACACTTTAGACTGTCTCTGGGTTCAAAAAACAGGTCTTCCTCAGAAATTAAACTCCTATAAATTTCTTAACTTTCTCCTCAATGATGGACAGAAACTCCTTCTTGCGAGAGCTGACGTGAAAATGATGAGTGAAGAAGGAATAAGTTTTATTCTTCCAGAAACGTGCTATGAAGTGGGTTCTCGAAAAGTAAGAAGACATTCATGCAAAGGCATACAGGTTGAATTGATTCAAAATAGTGTGATATTCAATGGATCTCTTTCAGACTTTAGTGCTGTATCTTTCAGTGTAGAAGTATCGGCTGAACCACCCCAAACATTTCAATGGATTAATCCTGAATCCACAGTGCATATAATTTTTAAAAAGGGAAAAGACATTCTTTATTCAGGGGAATGCAAGATAATCAGACAAACCCTCGGCCAAAAAACAAGGACCTTTGTATTAGAACCTATAAGCAAGCAAATGCGCAGGTTTAAGCCTAAAGAACGCAGAAGTTCAAGACATAAATTATTACCCTCACCAAATATTATCTTCAAACATCCTCTTACTGGAAGGTTGATTAACCTGAAGGTCGAAGATCTTTCAGGCTCCGGGTTTTCAGTAGAGGAATATTATGAAGATTCTGTTCTTCTGCCAGGTATGATTATCCCGGAGCTATACATAGAATTTGCAAATAATTTTAAGATCAATTGTAAGGCCCAGGTTGTTTATAGAAGTGTCAATAAAACCTACGTGGCTGAACCGTATGCAAAATATGGTATTGCCATTCTTGATATGGACATCCAGGATCAGGTTAAACTTTCAAGTCTTTTGCATCAGG